>JAPOPJ010000024.1 GCA_026712925.1 Nitrososphaerota archaeon | reverse complement strand
TTTGATATTGCAATTTCTGCATTTAATATGTGGGGTAATCATGCATGATCTAAATGTATCACACTAATTACGTTGATAGTATTGAGGGATGAAGCGTTCCATCGGTGATTTTGATTTTATATATAAACTCGTACAAAATGTGGACAAAATTGACTTTTTTAGAAAAAGAGGGGATTACGTAACTGATCGCGTTCAAGAAGTTGATGATATTTCTGGTCTCAGATGATAATTTTGCCTGTAACTGGTAATTTTATGTGGTATTTGTCTGTGCATTTCAGGATATGGTGATATGACCATGAGATATGTGGAATATTACACCCTCAAGCTATTACTGGGAGTGATTTGGCACGAGGCGGAATTGATTTTGCCTTGCCTGACAGATAATCTTGCAACAACTGACCAAAATCCACACCACATTGCTCACATGTGGCATGAATATTCATGATGATTTTGGTTCGTCTAGCACCATTCTCTGTCTTTTTCCCATATGGAATCTGACGATATGTGGCAAACTCTCTCAACCCACACTCACATTGTTCTGATTCCACATCATTCATGAGAAATATGAACAGGCTATCAGACTCTCGCCTTAGTCGCTTTACGTATAGATTGCAATCCTTGTATACTCTTTGGAGATGAGACATTGTACTCTATACTTGAGACTCTCTACTATATCTTCAGATTCATACCCTTCTGTACCAATGGCATCTTTGAGGATATTGTGTAACTCTGAATAACAAGCTAAACTCACTATTCTCATTATCCTTTGCTGTGTGGTACATGTCTCGGAAATAGTGTAGCAGGCACTTTTGATGCTCAGTGCCGACATAATTCCAACATCCAGCAGAAGCCAACAATACCTTTGAAATCATCTAGTATCCGCATTGGAACGTCTTTGCCAGCAGATTTGTCTATTTCATAGAGTGTGTTTGGTTCACCGTCAGGACCATTCCCTATGAATGTCCACACGTTTGATCTATTACCGTCAATGAACCAGCCAGTAGTATCTCCATTGATTCGCTTGGAGACATTCAAATCTTTCTTGATTTGTTGATACAGTGGTTCTAGCGCGTCTGCTGCCTTGTCGCAAAAGCCATCAAGTGCGGATCTTGGGATTAGTGCACCATAAAACATGTGAATTATCCTGCGTATATTTTCAAATGAATCCACCATACATCGCAATTTCACTACCATGGACATGATATTTACGCCATAGTGTTCTTTTTTCATCACACCGTCAGTAAGTAAAGTCTACTGTATGCGGCACTTTGCGCAGTATCGGCGATTAATCACCATGATGTCTTTTGCCAGGTATAGTCTATCACATCTTTAGTGACTTTCGTGTTTTGTTCTGTGGGTCGAGACAGTATGGAGCCGGCATGTGCGACATGTAAGTTCACCAGCTAATGCATCTTTGCACACCATATTGGCCCTTGCAGGTAGGTATGTTGTGATTTGTGCAGGTGGTTCTGGTCTAGGGTAATTGGCAAAGTCTCTTACGTTGTATTTACTTTTTCTACCGTTCTTGTGATGTATTGGAGCGTGTACTAGATTCTGTAGGAGAGATATAATGAGATATGTCATTGCCTGCCCCACTAGTTAACACGTCATATAACTCGATGAGCTTGTCGTATTTTGCCTCAAGATGTGAATATTTTTTCTCCAGTTCCTTGTTTTTAGTTGCTATCTGTTCCTATCTAGTATGACTTGCTCATTATCCAATATGATCTGTTCCATATCCAATATGGTTTGCACTCTATCTAATTTGGCCTGTTCATTTTCAGATACCAGTTATCTGTTTAATTTTGTCAGCAAGTCAACTTTGTTGCGATGATCTGCCATCATTTTCTCAAAAACTCCCATCAGATAGTTCACGCTCGGATTGTTCCAATCCACTTGAATAGGATCAAATCCGATGGTCACGTTTTACTCTAAAACATTCAAAGCTAAAAGTGTTTCTCTTTAGCTGTAAATAATTGAAGGGCTTTGAGCACAATACTAGTTGTCACTTCATGAACCCGAACAGTTACCTTTGTTCTTGTATATGACAAACCCCAAAACCACAACATGTATGATTGGATAGAATCGTGCCCACCATCAGTGTGGAAAGCTATCTGCGACATGGAAGAAATTTCTAAAGAAATAGGAAAGACATTCGAATCATTATTTGATTAGTTCTACCAGTTTCTTAAAGTCGTCTTTGTTCAAGGTTGGGAGCGGGTTCATGGCATCAGGTGGTTTTTTGGACAGGATGGCGTTGTAGCCTGCCATTGCACATTCTTTTACTGCCTCTATCGCAGCTGTTCTATCTCCTTCTTTTATTGCATCGGCTAGGTTGTTATAACTGGTAACCAATTTCAGGATGATTTTAAGTTGTTCTGAACTGTCAGCCATAATGTGAATAGCCATATCAGATCAATATATTGTGATCCCTGATCGGTTATGTGAAGTTGTCGTGATATGGGATCTCTGAATTAGTTCCTTTTTATGCAAAAATTAAGGAATCTCATGGAAACAGAAATTAGTCTGATTTTTGGACTAACGTTGTTGGAACATCTTGACATCTACATCATCATAGGAGCAATAAGTACACCGTTTCTAGCAGGAGTGATATTTTTTGTGAATTGGTGGCAGATTAGCCAAAAAATCAAGGTCAATTCGGCAAACCTCATACTGGAGTTTTTGAAGCCTTGGAGCAACGACTCTGGATTTGTAGAAATCCTCCGAGGCATTCGAGATCCGGAATTTGTACATACACACCACGACAAGCTAAGTATGGTCTTGGACTATTTTGAAGATATGGCCGTGCTACAGAAGGACGGAACCCTCAAGCTAAGCCATGTTCAGGAATATTTTGGCCCCAATTTGAGGACATTGTGCGCAGAACATATCCAAGACTTTATCAGGCATGAACAACAGCAAAACCCTCGTCTCTATGTAAACCTCCAAAAAATGCTCAAAAAGATAAAATGATTAACGTTTTGGGCGACTGCCACCAGTACCTT
>JAPOPJ010000253.1 GCA_026712925.1 Nitrososphaerota archaeon | reverse complement strand
TAGAATGCTGTAACACTGCAATAAGACTTGATCCCGAATATGACGTGGCGTATGTCTCCAAAGGCGAAACATTACATGCAATGGAAAAATATGACGATGCAATAGAATGCTTTAACACTGCAATAAGACTTGATCCCGAGTATATTATGGCATATGCAAAAAAGGTTTTGACTCTCCTTGCTTTGGATAAATATGATGATGCTCTCAAGTGTTATGATATGATGGTAACATTAGATCCTGACAATCCTGTATTATCTCATGTCAAAATTGAAATTGATATATACAACGAACAAGACACCAAGCATAAAGGTTACATATAGCCTGGTGCTGCCTAACATAGAACACATATTCTGGTCAATTTGGCTTTTAGATTTATTTTGTATAATGGTGTGGTTTTCTGTCTAGAAAGGTGCTAAAGATGTGTGTGTGGATAATTAGCTAGGAATTTAAGGGTATGATTCTGTAACTAGACAAAAGTTGAACCAGAAAAAAAAGACAGGCATAGGAATCATTGCAATTTTAATCTCAATTTCTATACTCATTGGGGTTTATGTTGTAGGGCCTGACAGCTCCGAAACGGTTCAGGCAAATTCAGCAGATTCATCAGGACTTGAAGGTGAAGTGTCTATTGGTCTCATACTTCCAATAACTGGGGATCTTGCCACCCACGGCGAGGAGAACTGGGAGGGCTCCAAGCTGGGTGTAGTTGACTTTAATGAACATCTCAAGGATATAGGGGCTGGCTGGCATCTCAAAATGGTCTCAGAAGACTCTCAGACAAATCCTGTAATTGCACTGGAAAAACTGACATCACTTCATGCTAAGGGGATAGGTGTGGTAGTTGGACCAGAAACTAGCTCAAACATCAGAAACGTAAAGGGCTATGCTGATTCTAATAATATGTTGCTGGTAAGTTGTTGTTCATCTGCTCCTGCATTGGCAATTCCAAATGATAATGTCTTCAGACTAGTCCCAGATGATAGAAACCAAGGTGCCGCAATTGCAAAATTAATGCAGCATGAAGGCATTGATGTACTAGTTCCTGTTTGGCGCGGAGATACATGGGGTGATGGTTTGAGTGAGGCTACTATGAACTCGTTTGGTAATAGGGGAGGAATGGTGGATGATGGAATTAGATATAATCCTGAATCGCCCGAGTTCTCAACATCTGCTTCACTGCTGGCTGAAAAAATCAACAACTATGTTGAACAGTACGGTGCAGAAAATGTCGGTATTGCATTTCTGGGATTCTCTGAAGTGTTGCAGTTTGTCCAGTCTTCGTCATCGCATGAAATACTTGATGATGTCCGGTGGTTTGGTCCTGGCTCGATAAACAAAGAGTACAAATTAATAGATGACCCTGTAGGATTAGAGTTTTCAAATAGCATGCAGTTTACTGCAGTACAGGTGGCAGCTTCTGATAGTGAGAAATACCAAAGGGTGCATGACCATCTAGTTAAGACACTTGGTAGGGCACCAAACACATTTGTCCATTCTTCGTATGATGTGGTATGGATAATAGGACTCTCTATGCTTGAAGCTCAAAGCACGGATCCACATGACATAAAATCAATACTTCCAAAAATTGCAGAAAGCTATAGTGGTTCTATTGGCTCTACAAAGTTAAATGAGGCAGGAGACTTGGATCAAGCTGATTATGAAGTATGGGGGATTCGAGACGGCCAGTGGCTGTTGCTTGGAAAGTACTCTGCTAGTGATGATTCTGTGACGCTAACCTGATTTGTTTTCACGAATATGACTTTGCAATGTTGACTGATGTGCCGTGTTAGGTTTATTCTTGGCCGTCACTTACTTGAATGAATGCCAGATAGTAATCTGTATGTTGCACATACATGGAGCCAGTAGTGCCTGCCGGGACAGACTCTCCATCAAAGGTTAGTGTGGTGATAAATGCAGTTGTGTTATTCCCGTCAATATTTACCATTCTCTCTATGCTGGGAGAACCATTAATTCCCGTTATACTTCGTGGTATGTCCTCACCTGATATGGTAAAGTTGAGATAACTGTTGATGAATGTGGATAATTCTTCATTATATGTCATGGTAATTTGATTTGGTGCTGTGATTTGAGCTGATATCAGAGTATCAGACATTTCTTTGATGTTTCTTGTCTGGACTCGTTCCTTGATGGTTATGGTGATAGAATCTGTTACAGTGTGTGTTGCGTCTTGGACAGTAAGTGTAAACTCTAGTATTGTTGGCTCTGATGGTGCAGTAAATGTTGTACGTGCTGATGTAAAATTATCAAGTGTAATTGGAGTTCCTGAATCCTGATTCCACTCATATGTAAGGGCATCACCATTTGGGTCTGTACTGGCAGTACCGTCAAGTGTTATCATATCATTGATGAAACCTGTTTTGTCTGGTCCGGCATCAGCTATGGGTGGTTGTGGTGGAGCTAGGACTGTTATGATCACACTATCTGTGGATTTAGATGTTCCATCATTGACTTCAAGTCTGAGTGTTATTGTAGCCGGACCTGTAGGTGCAGTAAATGTGGGTTGCACATCTCCGTTATTTGAGAGTTGTACTGTAGGTCCTGCAATTTTAGTCCACGAGTATGTAAGGGAATCACTTTCAGGGTCTGTAGATGCAGAACCATCAAGTGTTACTATACTGCCAGATGCTACCTCTTGGTCTGATCCTGCATTTGCTGTGGGTCGCTCTGAGACAGTGATTGTAACTGTGTCTGAATTACTATTTCTAGAGACACCAGAGATACCAGCTACTGTTGTAAGTGAAAATTCTAGTGTCGCTGAGCTGGCTGGTGCGGTAAAGGTGCGCTGTGGACCCACATTATTTGATAATGCGACTGTAGGTCCAGATGTCTGAGTCCATCTGTATCCTAATACACCACCTGTAGGGTGAGTTCCTGAACCACTAAGTGTTACTATAACACTGGGTGGTACTTTTTGGTCAGGTCCAGCATCAGCAGTGGGTGTCTGTGCAAAAGAATCTTCAAAGGTTATACTCAAAGATGAAATTGTGATTATTGTAGCAAGCACACATACCCACACAATGGGGGGGATCTAACTATTTCACAATTCATAATGACACGATGCAAAATTTATATAAAAAGTTTTAGTTCATTTTGATATTTGTTCACGCTCCAAGTTTGT
>JAPOPJ010000246.1 GCA_026712925.1 Nitrososphaerota archaeon | reverse complement strand
GTGAAGGTGCAATTAGTAATACTTTTCTGTTCTCTTTTAATATCTTTTGGCGCAGTATCTCCATTCCCATATTTGTCTTGCCAAGGCCTGTTGCATCTGCAATCATGGCACCATGAAACTCTGAAATTATGAATAGTGCGGTACGAACCGCATCCTTTTGGAATGAGGCAAGATCAACTGGGTAATGCTGTTCATCTTTATCAGGTGTAAGCAGGTCACGATATTTTTCAAATATCATCTTTATGTAAACATCATGCGGATCAGCAGGTATGCCAAACTTTGAGGATTCCAAGAGTTCAATTAGTTTTTCTTTTATGTTTTCTGATTTTTCCCACATTCGGTCAAACCATTCGCGTGTAGTTTTGGATACTCCAGGCTGGTATAATCCTGCATTTAGCTCATAATTCCCAATTAGTCCCCCAGAGGTAAAGTTGCTAGAGCCAATGAAAACAGAATCATCCAAGATGTAACATTTTGAATGATTGAATCTAGAGCTGCCAAGCCGTGCCTGTACAGATTCTTTTTTCAAAAAGGAGATCAGTGAGCTGGTATCAGACATTGCAACTCCTGTAAGCTTTGCATCATCCAGATCACTCTTGAGTGATACTGCATCCTCACCACTTTGTTTGGCTTTTTCCTCAAAATCAGAATCTGGAATAAGTGCCTGTTTGCCCAAAAGTAATCGCATTGTAAAGTTTTTCTTTTGTATTGCATCATTTAGAGAGTCTTTAAGCATAGCATATCCGGGCACATTAAAATATCCAGTAGATATGTCTAGACTTTCAGTGTATGGAATCTCCGAATTAATGACATCTTGCATTGTTATTTTATCTGTAGTATTGTCAATGATATCGCGTTTTATTCTAGTCATTATGTATCATCAAATATCTCCAAGGCTTTTTTGCACATCTCACCGTAGAACTCTTTGAGGTTTTGATTGTTCCACGTTATTTCATTTATGTCTCTTAGGGCTGGGTTTTCCTTGAATGCCGTGAATGATTTTAAAATAGTCTCATATTCGTCTTTGTTGAGATCGTATGATTTTGCAACTAGAACATCAAGTTTTGCAGCAGTGTCTATCCTTTGTGATACCGTAAGGGAATGGTTTGGGATTCGCATCATTTCTGCTAGTCCCTCAAAGTCGGGATGTCCCACTGTAAGTTGGGTAGCAAGCTTTGCTATCTCCTTGTGTTTTGGAGGAATGGGTGCTTTTTTGATTACAGCAGGTACATGTATTTGGATTATTTTTCTTATTACAAAGTCAAATGATAATGAATTAAACACGCCTGATAAATATGAAATGTTTTCAATATATTCAGAATCCAGTAAAAGGTTTTCATCTCGCTTTATCATGATTGAAATTAATGCATTCGTGTGAAAGTTTCTAGGCGGTATTATTGTAGCAACAACTGTTCTCATATTTGTAGTACCAGATATGTCACGAAATACCAGTCGATATGAGTCATAAAATTCTCTGTGAAGTTCACCATACTTTGGCTTGCCCTCACGCTCCAATCCTGCTCTCTGACGTGCTGTAAATCTTGGTTTGGACCATTCATTGTTGTATTGGTGTATTGTTTTCCCCTCATGAATTGGCCAGCCACGCCTATCCTCTCGAAATAAGTCAAAATCATTTGTTTTGTTAAAACCACTAGAAAATGATATTGTAAGATCACGTCCCAAACATTCGTTTAGTTTCGGATGTTTATACATTTTAAATGATGGATCGTTTACACCTTCAGGAATTATAAATGACGCTGGAAACATTTTTTTTATTTCTTCCTTGGAATGTTCACCAAACTTTTCTTTCTCTTTGCTAGAATCACGTAGTGACGAAAGATGGTGAAGATAAAACCCCACTGGAAACTTGTCTGGACCTATTGAGTTTTTCAGTGTTAATAGCATAAAGCGCCATGAACTATGAATATCAAAGATTTTCTTTCTGTTCTCAAATACATAAATCTGGGATATATCCCTATCTAGTATCTCTTTTCTAATATCTGCCGAACCAGTTGATGAAAGAATCTG
>JAPOPJ010000236.1 GCA_026712925.1 Nitrososphaerota archaeon | reverse complement strand
TTGTGTTTTGATGACATGTTTGATGACATGTTTGATGACATGTTTGATGACATGTTTGATGACATGTTTGATGACATGTTTGATGACATGTTTGATGACATGTTTGATGACATGTTTGATGACATGTTTGATGATATGTTTGATGATATGTTTGATGATATGTTTGATGATATGTTTGATGATATGTGTCATGATATGTCAGGTATTGTCATGTTACATCATCTAATACGACAAAATTACTAGCCATCATGTTAGCCATTATGCTGGCATCCATGTATTCTTCTGCATCGATTCTGAGTTCCTGCTGGCATTTTATGACTGAAAAGAGGACCTGCATGGTGTTCTTTTCTGGGCCTACTTCTCTAACATCATATCTTTCTCTAGTATTGATGCCATTTTCTTCAAGTATTGTGATGTTGTGCTCTGTTTGCTCGCCAAGATGTACAGTGGCAGGTACTATCTCCCGGGTTGGCATCCCTGTATCTTGTATAGTGCGAGCAAGCTCTGCTGTAATGTTATCTGTTGCAGGAAATGATGTAGCAGTAATCTGTGATGCTATGGTTTTTTGTGCGGCAAGTGACTCTGCTACATTTGTGAGTGACAGGTTGGCATTATGTGGGATTTGCAATGTATGATAGTCATATTCTTCAAGCAGGATTTCAACTAGTGAGGTTACTACTAGGTCATTTGTCTGTCTGAAATTATCTCTGATCTCTGACCACTGTGACTCTGACTGCATGGCTGGATCAAACTCTTCGAGGATTAATCTTTCCTTTTTTATATCCTCGAGAATTTGTTCTAGTCTCTGATCAGTAGAGGGATCGCCCCAGTACTTTTCATATTCTGATATACGGATCTGGTGAAAGTTGTTGCGTTCTAGGAAATTCTTGTATGCTATATCCTGTCTGGCAAGCATTTCTTCGTAGGCTTGCATTTCTGCATCATACTCTATTGTAACATTATGCTCTGTTGTAGTATCACGTTCTATAGATGGCAGTGCTGTAGATAATGTCACCATAACTGCCACAAAAATACAGGTAAATGCAATGAACACACTTTCAGTCCGCATGACTACATTTGGAGGCCGGTGCGTATTTTAAATTTGCTTGCAAATGTGCTTGCAAATGTGGATTTCCTTAGTGTTGCATGTTTGCAATTTTCATCTGAAATGTGGTAGATTGGAATCCTTCGTATCCATGATAGGTAATTTACTATCAAAGGGATGATGAAATGTGTGATACAAGTATGTGATACAAGTAGCGTATGGTTGTTCTCAAATTCATATAGTCTGGAAAACGACCATACTGTGTGCAGACACATCATAGACTCACGGCAATCGGGGCATTATTACTTATAGTGACATACTTGTTGCACTATCATTATCCGCAGGAGAGTTTGTGGGCGGGACTTCGATATGAGTACATCACAGGTATTGGTATGTTGGTTGCATTTTTTGCAAGCTTTTTTCTACTTCACAAAAAACGACAAAATTAGCAAGATTATCATAGTATATTTGATTGCATTTTTTGCATCTAACATATGACGATATGATTTGTTATTTCACACATCTTGAATCGCATGCAATGAGTTGTTAGTTCAAGATTTGTCGCTTTTCTATGCAAGTGTAGCTGCCTACATACTGTGTGACATGCAAAAGAAAAACCATGCCGAACCGAGACCACTTTGTAATATGGGCATTCATACTCTTATTGGAGTTATACTGGGAATCATCTATCAAATTTACTATTACATGAAAGATTTGAGATGCTCACTATGCAAAGGGAACAATTGGTGTGACTCTGACTATTCAGATTTATCAACAACAAGAGAATAATTTTTTTTTGAACTGATAAACATATCTTTAATAGAACAAGACAAAGTCATACCATTACAATGTTTAGACAATCCAAGACACTAGAAATTGCATTATGTGGCTTGGTTTTGATGGTTGTGATGGGGTTTGGTTTTCATACTGTTGATGTATATGGTATTGATGTCACTCCAGATCCCAGTTCCAATTTTGATTTGCGAATCAATAATCCTGCTGGAATAACATTCCATGATGATAAGTTTTGGATAGTAGATAATTACTATAATAATTTGAAGATTGTCACATATAACCCCGACGGCACAGGTGCCGGCTATGTGAATTTGAATTTAAAGAATAAGGGTCCTAGTGGGATTGCATTTGGGGACGACAAATTCTGGGTAGTGGATCGTAAAGCTCACAAAGTTTTTACGTATAACTCCGACGGTACAAGCTTAGGTTTGTATTTTGATTTGGGCATGAGAGAATCTACGGGGATTGCATTTGGGGACGACAAATTCTGGGTAGTGTATACTGGTTTTACTCAGGAATTTGGCCACTCATATAGTAATGAGTACGGTAGTGTTGTCGCATATAACCCCGATGGTACACCAGATCCCAGTTCTAATTTTGACTTGGATTCTTCGAACAATCATCCTGCTGGAATAACATTCTATGATGATAAGTTTTGGATAGTGGATACCATAGATAACGAAGTCTATGCGTACAATCTTGATGGTACACCAGATCCCAGTTCTAATTTTTATTTGGCTTTTGTGAATAGTAGTCCTGTTGGAATAACATTCCATGACGACAAGTTCTGGGTATTAAACGCTGATTTTATTACGGATAAGAAGATAAGTAACTCAGTTGGTTATAACTACAACAAGGTTTATGCATACAGCCTTGACGGTGAGTTGAATCCTTCTAATCTGGAAGCAATGCTGACAGACATGAAAACAATACTATCTGAGATGCAAACAACTATTTCTAAACTTGAAAACACAATAACTAATCTTACTACAAGAATAGAAGCACTAGAGGCTGGTACACTGGCCCCAGATCCAGAACCCGTGACAACAACTGGTATATCTGGCAAGATTTACACTGACTTAAATAATAATGACACACTAGATGCAGGCGAATCTGGCCTTTCTGGCAGGTCTGTATTTGCAGTAAATCTTTCTGACATGTCAAATACCAACAGAACCAGCACTGATGCAAACGGGGATTATTCTTTTGAACTTGATGCAGGCAGATATTGGGTTCAAGTAGAAGGCACTAATGTCTATGTATCTGTGACAGTTTTAGATGGTTCTGTTTTAACCCAAAACTTGGGCCTTTGATAGATTTTATCAGGTAATAGGGCAGACAAGTTTTCAAGGTCTGTTGTGGCCGAATCCGCAGATTCATGACTAGAATCACATTGCCTAGAATCGTATGTAATGAGTTATTAGTTAAAGATTTGTTGCTTTTTTACAATGTTTAGACAATCCAAGACACTGGAGATTGCATTATGTAGCTTGGTTTTGATGGTTGTTGTGGGATTTGGTTTTCAGGCAGTCAATGCGGATGATGACAAGGAAACCATAATACAACTAGAACGTATTGCTCAGCAGTCCGATCAATCACAATCAAACCATGATTCTAGTTTTCCGTTAGTATATGCAAACACTCCTGGAGGAATTACATATTATGATGACAAACTTTGGGTAGTAAATTCATTTAGTCAAAGAGTCTATGCGTATTCCACAAACGGTACGTATGATGCTGATGCTTCATTTTCGTTAATATATGTAAATGACAATTCTAAGGGAATTGCATACGGCGATGACAAGTTTTGGGTAGCAGGTTGGAATTATGATATTCCAGCCTTCCAAGATGGAGGTGATAATAAGATATACGCATACAACCTTGATGGCACGTATAATTCGGATGCTTCATTTTTGTTAATATCTGAAAATGATCTCCCTTTTGGAATTACATATTATGATGACAAACTTTGGGTAGTAGATACAACAGCTAATAGAGTCTATGCGTATTCCACAAACGGCACGTATAATGCTGATGCTTCATTTGATTTAACATCTAAAAACACGGGTCCCACAGGAATTACATACGGTGATGACAAGTTTTGGGTGGTGGAAGATGGTTTTACCAGTGGACTTGTAGAGATATACGCATACAACCTTGATGGCACGTATAATGCTGATGCTTCATTTGATCTAACATCTAAAATCACGAATCCCACAGGAATTACATATTATGATGGTAAAGTTTGG
>JAPOPJ010000200.1 GCA_026712925.1 Nitrososphaerota archaeon | reverse complement strand
TAAAAATTATTACTTGGGATATAATGGAAAGAAATTATCATTTATCCAAGATTCCCAGCGAGGAACCGGTGGTGACTTACTACATGCGGCAAGCATTCTAGATAACTCGGAATTTGTCTTGTGGTTTGCAGATAATTTGTGCGCCATAGATTTAGAAAAGATGACAGAGGTATTTAGAACAAAGAAAAGCACTGCATGTATAGCAACCAGATCAACAAGACAGGAAGAGACAGGATTTGCCATAGTAAAAGATGGCATAGTGCAAGAATTTGTTGAAAAACCCACAATGAATCTACAAATGCCTGAATGCCTTGGAGTATATGTACTAGGAATGGAAATAATCAAGAGAATTAAATCAGAAAAAAAGGAAAACATCAACTTGTCATATGACATATTACAATACCTCTCAAAAGAGAAAAGCATAAGCACATTTGATATAGGAGATTCTAACTGGATAGATGTAGAATCCCCTGCCATATTGGAGAGAAATCAAGATATAGTAAAGAAAATCATACGACAGATGGAATCCCGGACTGCTGCTCAAACTGTGTAATCTCATTTTCAAAATTCAAGGTCTGTGCAATATCATCTAGTCCCTCTAGGAGAACTCTTTTTTTATGAGGGTCAATATCAAAGGAGTACTGTTTTTTGTCAGTCTTGACTATCTGTCTTTCTAATCTACTTCCACATCTCCGCCTTCAAACAATATTGCATCCACCATTCCCCGATTCAGCCTTATGGGTAATAATCCATTTTTAAAACAGTTACTGTAAAAAATATCTGCAAACGAGGGAGCAATCACTGCGCAAAATCCATAGTCAAGCAGTGCCCATACAGCATGCTCCCTGCTAGAGCCACATCCAAAGTTCTCACCAGATATGAGGATTTTAGAGTTGACATATTTTGCATCATTTAATACAAAGTCAGGGTGTGGTTTTTTCTCCTCATTATACCTCCAGTTGTAAAACAAAAATTTGCCAAATCCAGACCGTTGTACAAGCTTTAGAAATTGTTTTGGAACTATTTGGTCTGTGTCCACATTTGCCTTGTCAAGCGGGGTTGCAACTGTTTTAACTTTGGTAAATGCATCCATTTCAATCCAAGTCCAATTTTCTTACATCTACAAAATGCCCATAAATAGCAGCAGCTGCTGCCATTACCGGACTAACCAAGTGTGTCCTACCACCTGCCCCCTGCCGTCCTTCAAAGTTCCTATTAGATGTACTAGCACACCGCTCCCCAGCAGATAAGATATCTGGATTCATGCCCAAACACATACTACATCCTGATTCTCGCCACTCAAAGCCAGCATTTGTAAATATCTTGTCAAGTCCTACATCTTCGGCTTGTTTTTTGACCATTTGTGATCCCGGCACTACCATTGCCCTCACACTTGCCGCTACCTTTTTTCCACTAACTACTCGAGCAGCCTCTGCCAAGTCCTCAAACCTAGCATTAGTACATGAACCAATAAAGACTCTGTCCACACTTATCTCAGTAATTTGGGTACCTGGTTGTAAATCCATATACTTTAGTGCCTTTTCTGCACTCTTTTTCTGGCTTTGATCACCTTTTGAAAACTCTTCTGGTGCAGGTATGGAATCAGTTACATTACAAGTCATTGCAGGATTTGTTCCCCAGCTTACCTGCGGCAAAATATCATTAGCATGTATGGTGAAATGTTTATCAAATTTTGCATTCTCATCAGTTAAAAGATCATCCTTCCATACATCCACCAAAGATTCATAGTTTTTTGGAGTATATTGACGATCTCTGAGATATTCAAAAGTTTTTTCATCAGGTGCGATTAGTCCTGCACGTGCCCCGGCTTCAATTGACATATTGCAGATGGTCATTCTCTGCTCCATTGACATGTCAGATATTGCATCACCGCGATATTCAAAGACAGTACCATTACCACCAGATGTACCGATATTTTTTATGACTGATAAAATCACATCTTTTGCAGTGATGGCGTGTCGATTCTGACATTTTCCATCTATTTTAATTTCAAAGGACATTGGCTTTTCCAACCACAAAGTCTGAGATGCAAGGACGTGTTCTACCTCGCTAGTACCTATTCCAAAGGCAAGCGCGCCAAATGCACCATGTGTAGATGTGTGACTATCCCCACATACTATGGTACTTCCAGGTAAGGTAATTCCAAGCTGTGGTCCTATTACATGTACGATTCCCTGATTTGGGCTATCAACACCAAACAGATTTATTCCAAAATCCTTACAGTTCTTTTCCAAGGCTTGAATTTGAATAGCAGATGTTTGATCCAAGATGGGTAAACTCCGATTATCAGTAGGTACATTGTGATCTACTGTGGCTATGGTAAGATCAGGCCGTCTTACTTTTCTGTTATTCATTCGCAACCCGTCAAATGCTTGGGGCGATGTGACCTCGTGGACTAGGTGCCTATCTATATAGAGTAGTGAAGGGCCATCTTGTCTCTTAACTATAGTATGCGCATCCCAGATTTTTTCAAAAAGTGTCTGTCCCATTTTCATCTAGTCCGGGACGTATTTGAATAGGCCACCAGCGGCAATAATTTTTCCAATAATTTCTGAGAATGGTTTGATTTTGTAAGTTTGGTTTTGAGTAATGTTTTCTATTTTGTTCAAATCAATATCTATTTCAAGTTCATCTCCTTGTGATATTGCATTATACGTATTATGGTCAATCTCTATTGGAAGAAGAAATGCCCCATCTACGGCATTTCGATAAAATATTCTTGCAAAAGACAGTGCCAATACTGCCCGTATACCTGAATGAGATAGTGCAATTGGTGCATGTTCCCTAGATGAGCCGCATCCAAAGTTCTTTCCTGCAAGTATAAAATCACCCTCTTTTACCTTGGAGTGAAAGTCAGGATCGAGTCCCTCCATTGCATGACTTGCAAGCTCGGCATAGTCATGGATTTTGAGATATTGTCCAGGTATTATTACATCAGTATCGATATTGTCTTTATCATATTTTATTACATTTCCTTTCAATTCAAATCCCTCGGGTCTGTGATTTTACCAGTTATGGCAGAGGCAGCTGCGACCAAAGGAGATGAAAGATATGTCTTTGATTCCACATGTCCCATTCTTCCCGGAAAGTTCCTATTTGTAGTGCTTATGCAGATTTCATCTTTTGCCAACACACCCATGTGTGCACCACAACATGCACCGCATGTAGGCGGCCCTACAGTTACACCAGCATCCAAAAATATCTGAAGTAGTCCGTTCTCCATTGCACGTCTGTAAATTGAGACAGCCGCAGGTAAAACCTCGGTTCTAATTCGTACCTTTCTTCCCTTGAGTATTCTTGCTGCCGCCTCTAGGTCTTCATATTTAGCACCTGTACAAGAACCAATGTAGGATTTATCAAGTTCCACTGACGGGGCTTCCCTTACCACTACAGTGTTTTCTGGGGAGAATGGCTTTGCAACAATGGGCTCCATTTCAGATGCCTCATATTGAAATGTTTCAGAGTATGAGGCATTAGAGTCGCCATGAATTAACTGAATATCTGATGCGCCTCTATAACTAAGATAGTCTGCAACCTTTTGATCAGGCTCAACTATTCCATTTTTAGCACCGGCCTCGGTAGTCATGTTACATAGCGTTAACCGGCTCTCAACTGACATTGCATCAATTCCAGTACCACCAAACTGCATTGTCTTGTATGCCCCGCCATCGGTTCCAATATCACCGATTATCTTCAAGATGAGATCTTTGGCCATCACATGATCTGGCAACTTTCCATTTAGTTTAAAATATATGGTTTCTGGAATCTTGAACCATATCCTTCCATTTAGCAATACATATGCAATATCTGTGTGTCCAAGGCCGCATGCAAATGCACCTAGTGCACCAGTAGTGTTTGTATGCGAGTCTCCACCTACATAGACATCACCAGGCATTACCATAGCTTCTTCATGAGATAAGGTATGACAAATGCCATATTGACCCATCCCATATTTGAAGTGTTTTTCTATACCATAATTTCGGGTAAAGTTTTCCAGTTTTACAATGTTTTCAGCAGATATTTTTTCAGCCGAGGGGACAAAGTGATCTTCAGCTACCCAAACCTTTGAGGAATCCCATAATTTATCTACGTTGATTCCCTGTTTTTTCAGCTTGTCAAATACTTTGATTACACCAGGGCCAGATACATCATGAACCATCACCTTATCGACGTTGGCAAATATCACATCCCCGGGAGAAACACTAGACTTGCCCGAGGCCCGTGCCAGTATCTTTTCCACTATATTCATAAGCAACGAATCCAGCCCTACAGATTAAAAGTTTTAGATGTGCACTAGTGCGATATGCAGGTGTGGTGTGCACTGGTGTGGTGTGCACTAGTGCGATATGCAGGTGTGGTGTGCACTGGTGTGGTGTGCACTGGTGTGTGTGCAGACACGATGTACAGCCGGATGTAGTGCTGTTTCAGGGTATGAAGACACCTGAATGAATACAGGCATGGTATATGATAGTACCAAAATAGCCATGCAGATATACTGCCAGACGAGTCATCACGACACACCTCAAGATAACAATAAAAACAAAGCAAAATCACTACAAGCATGACCCTTACCGTGATGCCGCTTCACTCTCAGAAAATGGTGGGAGAATTTGACGTATTCAAATCCCTTATTGAAGTGTTAAGAAATAACCACACATATCTAGAGACTGGTGATGTTGTAGTGATATCCACAAAGTTTGTCTCAAATGCTCAGGGTAGATTGCTGAATGCGAAAAATATCAAAATATCAAAATCTGGAAGTAAATTATCAGAGAAATTTCAGCTAAAGCCAAGTATTGCAGAGGTCATTTTAAGAGAATCAGATGATGTCTTTGGAGGAGTTGCAGGATTTGTCATAACATCAGCAGACAACATCATGGCACCAAATGCAGGAATTGACAAGTCCAATGCAAAAAAAGGAACGTTGATTCTGTACCCAAGCAACCCATACCATACAGCAGAACAAATTCGTAGAAAAGTATTCCTTGAATTTAGTGTACATGTGGGAGTCATACTAGTAGATAGTAGGCTAATGCCTGCAAGAGTAGGAACATCTGGCGTTGCAATTGCTTGTGCTGGAATTGAGCCAGTATTAGACATGAGGGCCAAAAAGGATCTTGACGGGAACCCTCTCAAAGTAACATTCCAAGCAGTAGCTGACAATATTGCAACCATGGCAAACCACGAGATGGGTGAGGGTTCAGAGTCAAAGCCTTTTGCCATAGTAAGGAGTTCTGGAGCAAAGATGACAGGTAGAAAATTAAGTCCCAATGAAACAGCCGTGCCTGCCACACAATGCGTGTATGTCAGGGGACTTTCAAACACTACAAAATAGCACCATATTGTATTTAGTTATACGTTTACACCATACATCAGATGTAAAATCAGCACTATAGATGTAAAATCCGTAAATTTTATCTGTTTTAAACTAATTAATGCGAATATGTAAGTATTTTGTACACGCTAGGCAGCATACAAACTTACAGAAATGATAGCACTAGTCTGTATATGAGCATCTTGGTCACACATAATCACAGTAAATTATCATAGTATTGTGGTCAAGATTTTACCAAAAGATAGCCCCCATTGTATAAAATTATAGTCAAATTTTTCCAGTATTAATATGCATGAAGAAATATTAAAAATTGATAAATATTTGTTTGTTCTAGTAATAGTATGAAATTTGATGAGATTGATTCAAAAATCATGAAAAACTTGTTGGTTGATGCAAGACTATCATCTAGACAGCTTGCACACAAGCTGGGACTATCCACAGTTACCGTGATAAGCAGGATTAGAAAGATGCAGGAAAAAAAGATCATTACAGGGTATGCAGTACAACTTGACCATGAAATACTCGGATATGATATCACTGCAATAATTGAAGTAACTACCAAAAAAGGCAAGATGACTGAGATTGAAGGTGTATTGTCTGAAAAAGAAAATGTTTGTGGAGTCTATGATGTTACTGGCAGTAGTGATATTATGGTAATTGCGAAATTTAAAACAAGAAAGGATCTCAGCAGATTTATTAAAAAAATTTCCGTCATACAAAACGTAGAAAATACAATAACTCACATTGTATTAAATACCGTAAAAGAGGACTTTAGGCTGTCATAGAAAGTCTAAATTCTGACATGGTAAATTTCTGATAGCATATCTTCACTAGTTTTTGAATGTGGATGATTCTTGATAGTGTGTAATTAATAAATTCATATACTTTGATGCAATCTGATTCAGACTGACTTGATACATGTGTGAAATGAAAAATATGGTTGTATAGTACAAGATAGAGTAATTGCCTGATTCCCAGACACAAATGCCACATGTTAGAATCATACAGTGTAATAGAATTTGCTGTATGCCAAGTCCTCCAAGATGGCCACTATATCATGGTATTATAATATGGCAAGTCTTATTTATCAAAAAATACACAAAGCAGTATTGAATTTTAAAATCAGAATCATAGAGACGAGGACAGTTAATCTAGAGGGTGGCTATCTGATTGATGGATTTCCATCAGTCGGGCTTAGCGGTGCTATAGCGACAGAATCAATGATACACACGTCAGATTTTACGCAGGCAGGAGTGCTAGATTCAGATGGATTTCCACCCATCAGTTTAGTAAAAGATGGTACCCCGAGCTACCCAACAAGATTGTTTGTCAATGACAAGCTCAAAGTATCTGTGTTTTTGTCATACCTTGCCTTGCATGAATCTATGCATAAAACAGCTGCAAAAACCATGCTTTCATGGGCAAGAAAGCAAAAGATTGGCCTGATTGTCAGTAGCGTAGCAGTAAAATCATCAGATATTTCTGAAGGAATTGTAGCAGTAGGTAGTACCGAGTCTGCTAGAGCAAAGTTGACATCAGCCGGGTTAGAGACACTAAGACATGGTTTGATTCCAGGCATTCCAGGAATGCTTCTCAACGAAGGTAGTATGACAGGACAGGATGTTATTGTGATACTTTTCCAGTCAACAGGAACTCGTCCAGATTTTGAGTCTAGTGCAAAACTGTGCATGGCAATGTCACAACTTATTCCAGGAACATCTTGTGACATACAAGCACTGCAAAAAGAGGCAGAAAAAGCAGAAAAGATCATAAAAACAACTGGGGAAAATTCCAAAAACCTCAAGGATTCAATGTACAGGTGAATGGAAAATCATAACCTCACGAGCAGATGATATGGGTTGTTACCAAACATGAGAGTTTCCGTTGGTGTGGAATTATAACATGATATCACTTGATATGATATCACTTGATATGATGTGACACAAAAAGTGTTGAATTAAAATTTTTTATGCCATACTAGGATAGAAAGC
>JAPOPJ010000025.1 GCA_026712925.1 Nitrososphaerota archaeon | reverse complement strand
TGAATATTTTATGGGTTATACTAAAGGTGGACAATTCGATTTTACTGCACTGAAATTCACATCACCAAATGACATTTACGGGTTTATTGAAAATACAGATGATGACGGCGCAATACGTTCTGTTACCATAGCGTGTTATGAGGAGTTTGGTGAAGAGGATATTACAATGTTGAAAGAACACGGTTATGAAGTGTGCGCTGTATGGCGGATAGAGTATGAGGATAAAATTTGGATAGAAGTCAAGGAGGCTAAGACATGAAAGTAAAGTTAGAAATAATTGATAAGAAAGCATAAGTAGATTTATAAGAGTAAATATTAATACTCTATACATGATAGATTTGAATAAATTGTATTCGGTTTTTGATAGGGCAATATCCGTGCATAGATACAATGGACATGTGTTAGTAGAGTTGAATCATCTCTCAGAGACTGACATGGATAAATTGAAATCTAACAATATTTTGATAGTTTCAATCATGTCAACCCCTAGTGTGAACAAGTTTGCAGTGGAGTTAGACGTTAAAGAATGAAAGCGAAAATAACCATTGAGGGTGAAAAATGTGATAGGTGTGGGCATGAGTTTATACCACGTTCACATAGAGAGGATCCAATTTGTCCAGCGTGTAGGAGGCCGACTAGGTTATGAGTGATGGTACGGTTAAAACTGTTGAAAATGAGGGAGCATTATGCGCGGCCGAATAGAAGATATTAAAGATTTGTTTTCAAGTCACACTCCTATGTGTACACCTACTAGGAGTAACATTATTGAAATAATTGTGAATTGTGTAGATATTAGAACAGTGCATGATTTGGAAAGGCGAGGGTATCATATTGTGGGATTATATCCAAGTGGTAAAGATACTGTACTGGCGGTATGTCATAATGAAGATAGATTAGCATATTTTCGTACTCAGTTTGATATTGAATTGACACTGAAAATTAATGAAAAGGATTAGGGTATGGCAGATAAGCCAATTAATTTAAAATTATTGCACCCTATATTTGATGACACATATTCAGATAGGAGGCATAAGTATAAGGTGAAAGACCAAGAACGTTGCAAAAAATATTATAAAAAGAATCGTGATAGACTGAGGGCGCGGAGTAGGGAATACTATAAAACGCATGGACATAAGTACGGAGGGTATGATAAGGAATACTATGAAAATAACAAAGAACGAATGAAATCACATTATAAACGATATTATGAAAAGAATAAAGACAAAATATCTGCAAAGAGACGAAAAAGGTATGCGGAGAAAAAGTCAAAATGCTAAATCAATATTTTAATGAAAATTGTCTAGATACTATGAATCGTATGCAAGATGAATATGTGGATTTGGTAGTTACAAGTCCACCGTATGATGCATTGCGGACTTATGATGGACACGTTGATGAGTTTGATTTTAATGCAATATCTCAGGAATTATACCGAGTTATGAAGCCCGGAGGGGTTATTGTGTGGGTAGTTGCGGATCAAGTGAAAGACGATAATGAATCAGGGACATCATTTAGACAGGCATTGCGATTTAAAGAGATTGGATTTAATTTATTTGATACCATGATTTACCTAAAGAATGTTCGTGGAGGGCTTGGTAGTGTGTACGCATATTGGAACGAATTTGAGTATATGTTTGTATTTAGTAAGGGTCACCCCAAATCTATCAATTTGATTAAGGATAGAAAAAATGAATATCGTCGTGCCAGTGGCAAGGGAAATCGTAAAGCTGATGGCAGTTTTGGGAAATATAGAGATATAAAGATTGATGAATTTGGCAGACGTGGAAATGTATGGGGGTATTCGCAGGGGTTATATTTGTCCACAAAGGAAAAAGTTGCGTTTCAGCACCCAGCGATATTTCCAGATAAATTAGCAAAGGATCATATTCTATCTTGGAGCAATGAGGGCGATATAGTGTATGATCCATTTTCAGGGAGTGGCACCACACTAAAACAAGCCATGATACACAAAAGGAATTATATTGGTTCAGAGGTGAGCGCTGAATATTGTGACATTATTAAGGCAAGGTTACATACCATAGATCAGTTTTTTGGATAGAAGCATTTATTAGATGTTAATTTACATGTATATACATGACAGAGATTTCAACTTTGAAAGGGATATTTCCAAATTCTACTGTGTTAATGGTAGAAGACTATTTTGATGTATCTATGTCACAAAATGTATTTAGTTTATCCCAAATCCAGCTAGCTAGTGATAAGGGTTTCGAGGTTATAGGTATGATTACAGAACAGTGTGATAGTCACTTGACAATTAGATTCAAATATACTGTGGAGAAACCGATTGACGATTATACAGAAAAGTTGGGGGTAATTTTCAATGGTGCGGCGAGTGTGGTTAAATATGATACACATTATAGAGTGTCATGGAAACAGTCTGATACCATAGGCTTAGAGGAATTGCAATATCTAATTAATTATGGCTTTAGAATACTGGCTATGGAAGTGTATGGGGATCCTAGAATGATTGATGTTTTTGTGGAGAAATCGGATAGATGCAAAGCATATTATGAGAGAGTGTTGGAGGGATTGAGTTGAAGTGCTGTAAAATAGATACGGGTTTTTTGGCTGTATTGGCTACGGCTTTAATATCGTACTCAGTATTGTTTTATTTGGCGACTAATCATATAGTGGATTTGGTCGGGCATTACGATATTATTGAAATTATAAAAGTGCATGGCATGACTATGTATGTAGTGGGCATGGCAAATATCGCAGTGATGGCAATATGGGGCAAGCTCACATATCAAAATAGGGTGCGATCATTGAAAGGGAGCATTGCTAAACAACAGGCAAAATTAGATGAAATGCGGAGCGGTGAGGTAAAATGACTGAGATTGGAATCCCAAAAGAGCCTTTTAAAAGGGACCCGTCTAAAATATATATTGATGAGATGGAAGATGGTTGCGTATCTGATGATCCACATAATATAACGCCAAAATATTTAGAACACTTTAAAGACGTTACAGATAGATTGAGAGATCCAAAAATATTAGATAGGGTGCGTGATGAGCTTCAGAAAGCAATTAGTGGAGAATTTACATACAGATACCCAATTACAGAGGGCATAACATTATTTTGCAAGGAATTGAGCAAAAAAGAAATAAAGAATTTGCAATACTATTTTACAATTTGTGACACCACAGTGAGAGATGGTGAAATTGCAATGCAATTAGAATTTCACGATTTTAGACCACAACCTGATGGTATGAAAATGGGAGCGTGTAAAAATGTCTAATGACATGTGCAATGCATATACAGTAAAGTCAACTGAGGGTGAGATTGAATTAGGTGGAATATTCAAGAGAGAATATCCAGTAGCTAACATAGAATACAAATCAGGCATAAACAAATATTATGTTGAGTTGCATGGCAATTCATTATCAATACCCATACTGAGGGAATTACAATTACACGATTATCATGTATGTAGTATTATTGCTGATACAGATCAGTCGATAATGAAT
>JAPOPJ010000001.1 GCA_026712925.1 Nitrososphaerota archaeon | reverse complement strand
GTGAGACTCTTGTGAGACTCTTGTGAGACTCTTGTGAGACTCTTGTGAGACTCTTGTGAGACTCTTGTGAGACTCTTGTGAGACTAGTGAGCCTCGTGCACGGGGCTTATGTTTAACCACAATATTATCCAATATGTACATGTTATTAAATTGTCTATTTTGAGAGTTTACTACACAATTCTATTTTCAGGTACAGAAAATATCCCTATAAAATAATCTCAGGCAGAATTATGTAAAAAACTCTATTTTGAAATGTGATGGGCTATTCCATGCCTGCAAGTATTTCACATTTGAGTGGCAGTTGGGAATCTAAACCATCTTCATAACTTGTCATCTATCCAGATATTGCATCTTGTCACAGTCTGATTCTAAAAGACATAAAACATACACCATTCCAATACATATAGTTGAAGAATTATTGGCTTGCAAAGCAAGAACCCAGCGGTTCAAGAGGATACAGCTTTGAGGAACTCAAAAAAGACAAGACGACTGTATGGGATGGTGTCCACAACAACCTTGCACTAAAACACATGAAAAACATGAAACCACGAGATCTCATCTTGTACTATCATACAGGCGATGAGCGGCAGGTAGTGGGAATAATGGAGGTAACCTCTAAGCCGTACCCAAACCCAGAAGAGGACAACGAGCGATATATCGTGGTGGATGTAAAGTACAAAAAACCACTCAAGCGCCCTGTTACACTAGATGAGCTCAAAAAAGTACCAAAATTCCAAGACTGGGAACTAATTCGCATCTCTAGGCTGTCTGTAATGCCTGTACCCGGGGATATATGGGATGATATAATCAAAATGTCCCAAGCCTAGCAGACCTGAATATGTAATGGTATGAATCTTGTTGATATAGGAAAAGTTTCCAGACAGGCAAACTCTATTCTATCAGTAATGTAAAATGAGTGACCTGCAATAGAGTATAATCTTCCATTACACTACTGATTAACAGCACCTTGATATAGTCGATTACACACGAAAAATTATGGCAACAGCTTATGTCCTATTAAACTGTGAACTAGGCTCTGAGGAATCAATCATAGGCCAACTCAAGGGCTTGGAAGGTGTCAAAGAGGTGCATGGCACGTTTGGTGCGTATGATATTTTAGCCAAGATAGAGTCTGAAACAGTTGAAAAGCTCCGAGAAACCATCACTTGGAAGATAAGAAAGATTGAAAAAATTCGATCTACACTCACACTGATGGGTATAGATGGCCAGACATAGCCCAGACACTATGATTTTACACTTTATCTTTGTAGTAAAGGAGGCGGATCTGCATAAACGCAGACCAGAGTTTGAGTATGTCAAACAGATGGCAAAGTTTTACCAAACTTGGATAAAGAAAAAATTCAACATGGATTTTGATGTCAAGTGTGATGAGATGGTTACACATCCAAGAAGCATCTTTCAGCGACTTGATACGCACATAATGATGCGAGACCATGAACAGCGAGGCAAAGACATTTACCACTTTTACCTGTGCCATTTCAAGCCGTTCTGGACTGATTGCACATGCGAAGGATATCATGCTGAAAACTTTGGGATGGTATGGTGGCAACCTCCAAAAAACCCTAATGATACTTTATTTCTTGCTGAAAAAAACTGCACCACAGTATCACATGAAATAACACATGAACTCTTGCGAGTATCTGGACGTAAGAGGTTCATTGAGGATGTTCACGAAGTGTGGACAAAGCATTTCTACGAGCAACTAGAGTTTGAACAGTACGGACCTGACTTTGAAGAAACGCAAGACAAGCCAGAGTTTCTGACGATTAATACATCTGGGTTGAAACTATAATAACACATGCTTGTATATTACATCCACAAAACTATATTATGATAATCATACAAGACATGTTCCTAGTTTGTAATATCTGACTTAACTTAATTCAAAATCATTACTGATGAGGAGAAAAATGATAATCATTGAAAACCAAAACTAAATTTAGTTGATACGCTAGGCTAAGACCTGATGCTCCATCAAGTCATTTAGTACTGACCCGATAAAACGCACACTACAACGATGCTTTATTGCTTCTACGTGGCTTATTAGTTTTTTATTGTCATCAAACAGCGCTTTTTGGTCAATTAATGTGGTGGCAACATTTAACCATCTGCCATGTTTCCCATAAACCAAATTCGTAAATTCTTTCCCCATAAAGGAATCTGGCATTTTAGTGGTTGCAGGCTCGGGGTTTTCATGCAGCTTGAAATAATCCTCTGCCAAATCCCTTGAATATGGTCCGTGAATGTACATGTTGTAATCATATTTCCATTCTAGCCCAAAGCTTTTTGAGATATAGACATACTTTTGAATTTTTAGTCTAGTGTTAAAGTTGAGTTTTGAGAAATCCAGTAGATTCTTTTCTTCTAGAAATTTGATAAATGACGAAAGCAATATGCCAAATTACAAACACATGAAAATAATAACATTGTGATTTGTCACTCCTCATATTCAGAGGTTTTATCAAATCCCTGACTACATCTATGTGGTTTTGGCAACTCTTCACATTTATGCTCCTACAAACACAAAATCGACATTATTCTTTTCTCTTCATACACAAACTATCTTGGAATATGAACAGATACTGATTTTGTTTCAAGACATCAGATTTGGAATACTCAGGATTATCTACTAGGGCAGTTTTCAGTTAAACCCATGCTGACAAAAAATGCAGGTATTGAAAAAGTAAAATGATGTAATTAGGATATATTTCTCAGATTTTCTTGGTAAAACAAAAACTATAGACATACAACATAAATTATACACATGTGAATGTATAATCCAAATATTCAGAATTAATCAAAGATTGTGATATTACATCTCATGGGAAAATACAGTCCACTTGTTGCAAGGCATGTTACCTGTTCAATGAATTATTACTGTTCATATTGAAAATAAAACCAGAATCATTGTAGTGTCTTTGATAGGTCATGTGGGGTCATAGCTGATTTAACTATATCATTTTGATGATTTGTAACTGTTCACAGTCATGCCCCTGCAAACACAAAACCGACATGCATTTTTTATTCATACGCAAACTATTTTGGAATATGAACAGATACGATGATTTTA
Source organism: Nitrososphaerota archaeon (assembly GCA_026712925.1). Taxonomy (GTDB): domain Archaea; phylum Thermoproteota; class Nitrososphaeria; order Nitrososphaerales; family Nitrosopumilaceae; genus JAPOPJ01. The sequence goes on along the minus strand of JAPOPJ010000001.1, from coordinate 8,703 downwards.
TTATCCCAAAAAAAGTTTAGATAGTTTTGACATCACGACATGAATGTTTTTCGTTAATAACGTAATACTAGTGCTTTGTTACAGAATAGATATTGTTTTCAAAATTCGCAGTCTTGAAATCCAAAACATTTTCAGGATCACTTTCTCTGGCGTTGTTTAGGTTTTCAAGCTCAACTAGGGCATCTCCTCTAAATCCTACAGATGAGCCGTAAATTGCATCAGTTAGCATAGTGCCGTGGTCACCGTTTTTAATATCATCTACAAGCTCGTAAAACTTTGTAGTCTCTTTTTTGTTGACCGGGTTTCCTATTGCCTTATTCCATGCAACTGCAATATACATCCCGTTACTTTTTACTGCCACCGGGATTTTGTGATTCTTTCCAGTAATTCCTGGTATGGTCTCATTTACCAACACTTCACACTTGTGGTACATGCTAGAGACATATGCATAAAATCTATACTGGGCAAACTTTCCTGCGCTGTCCTCCTCACAATCTACAAATACTTTGTGCAACATCCCTAGGGCATCATCATTCATGCTTTGGAGTCTGTCATCTATTCTTCCTCTCTCCAAGAGTTCTGACTTGCATTCTTTTGCAATCAACTCCAAGATAAAGTCTGGCAGATTGTAGTTTTTTAGTGCTGCAATATATGCTCCTGCCTGCGACATGCCAAATTTTGGAAATCCCTTGTTTACCATATTCAGACACCTAGATTAAAACTCCCAATGCTTTATCTAAAAGCTACTTTTAGCTTATAACTGTTAAGAAGTAGGTTATTTTCTAGCATAATGCCATTCCAGCCCTAGAATACTCACGATTCCAAGCCACGATTCCCAGCCATGACTCCCAGACATGACTTTTGCGCCATGCCAAGCATGATATCAAGCATGATGTTAAGCATGATGCCAAGGCATAGTTTTAGTGCGGACAACCTCATATTCTAGTACAGACTAGTATTTCAGATCTTGGTGCGTCTACGCTGTATCAACATGCCGTATTTTCACTTACTATCATTGTAGCCAAATGATGTGACCTTGTATTGACATCCGGGTCACATCCACAGCTTACTGCAAAATACTACACTCATCACTACCGAAATAATAAATCACGGTAAAATACACCACACATAGTGGAGATAAACAGCACGCCTGAGATGGTTGCAGGCGTTTATGACCGATTACGTGAAAATTCTAAAAAATACAAAGAAATTCTAGGCAGACCACTTACTCTAACTGAAAAGATACTCTCTGGGCATTTACACACCATGGCAAGCCAAAGTCTTGATGGCAAAAAAAACTATGTCTTTTTAAAACCAGACAGAGTCGCCTTGCAGGATGTAACTGGCCAAATGGTAATGCTACAATTTATGCAAGCTGGACTAAAACAAGCCGCACTCCCAACTACTGTACACTGTGACCATTTAATCCGAGCCAAGATAGAAGGTGATACTGACATGAAAGTATCCCTTGATGAGAACAGTGAGGTCTTTAAATTCCTCCAGTCTGCGGCTGCAAAATATGGCTGCGGCTTTTGGAAGCCTGGAGCAGGAATAATTCACCAAGTAGTACTGGAAAATTATGCATTCCCTGGAGGACTCATGATAGGTACAGACTCTCATACTCCAAATGCCGGGGGGCTTGGCATGATAGCAATAGGTGTAGGTGGACTTGATGCCGCAGAGACTATGGCAGGCATGCCTTGGGAATTATTATACCCAAAAAGAATTGGCGTAAAACTAACAGGCAGACTAAATGGCTGGACTGCTCCTAAAGATATAATCCTAAAGGTAGCAGAATCACTTACCGTATCTGGTGGTACAAACTCTATCGTGGAATACTTTGGTCCTGGCACTGAATCTATTAGCTGTACAGGCAAGGCAACAATTACTAACATGGGTGCAGAAATCGGGGCGACATGCTCCATATTCCCATACGATTTCAGAATGGAGACATACCTCAAACATACCGGCAGGGCAGAAATTGCAGAGCTTGCAAACCGAAACAGAGACATACTTGTAGCAGACCCAGAGATAGGGGAAAATCCAGAAAAATTCTTTGATAAAATAATAGAGATAGACCTATCTGTACTAGAGCCGCATATAGTAGGTCCACATACACCAGACCTTGCAAGACCAATATCTAATCTATCTGAGGATGTATCATCAGAGAAATACATTGATACTATTTCAGCTGCTCTAATTGGAAGCTGTACAAATTCTTCCTATGAAGATATGTCACGCGCGGCAAGCATTGCAGAGCAGGCCGCATCTCGCGGGGTACAATCAAAAGTGCCTCTTCTTGTAACGCCTGGCTCTGAGCAGATAAGGAAAACCATACAACGTGATGGCCAGATGGCATCTTTGAAAGGAATTGGTGCCACAGTTTTAGCAAATGCATGTGGTCCATGTATAGGCCAGTGGGATAGGCCTGAATTAAATGATGATGAAAAAAACACCATAATCACCACATTTAACAGAAATTTCCCTGGAAGAAATGACGGGCGTAGGAATACTTTGAACTTTATTGGAAGCCCAGAGATGGTAATTGCACTTGCACTAGGAGGAAGGCTCTCATTTAACCCGCTCAAAGATGAATTATTAGCATCTGATGGAACAAAATTCAAACTAGAGCCCCCAGAGCCTGCACCTGAAATACCTAGTGATGGATTCATGACTCCAGTTGGAATATTTGTCCCACCGCCAAAAAACCCTGATCATATCAAAGTGGAAATAGACAAAAACAGCAAGAGACTGCAACGACTAGAACCATTTGCACCATGGGATGGAAAAGACTTTGAAGATATCCCCATACTTGCAAAGACAAAAGGCAAGTGCACCACAGATCATATATCACCTGCCGGTGCATGGCTCTCACTTCGAGGACATTTAGATAATCTAAGTGATAACATGTTACTTGGCGCAGTCAATGCCTTTGATGATTCTGTCGGGAATGGTAAAAATATCATATCTGGAAAAGTAGAATCATTTTCTAACATTGCAAGGCAGTACAAAAAAGCAGGCATGAAATGGATAATAATTGGTGGTGAGAACTATGGCGAAGGAAGTAGCAGAGAGCATGCTGCCATGACTCCCAGACATCTTGGATGCGCGGCTGTTATAACAAAGAGCTTTGCCCGGATTCATGAAACCAATCTAAAAAAGCAGGGAATCCTAGCACTTACATTTGAGAATCCATCTGATTATGACTTGATTTTAGAATCTGACAGATTCAACATAACAGGATTAGATACCATTACACCACAAGAACCCATAACATGTATTATATCCCACATTGATGGTACACATCACAAAACATCACTAAACCACTCGTATAATGAATCTCAGATAGAGTGGTTCAAGGCAGGTTCGGCACTCAATGTCTTGAAAAATTCATAAATTGACGTGGGGCCGACCGGAATCGAACCGGCGACCTACGGGTCACTACAGCTCCAAACTCACATCATCCGTTAGTCAGTCTAGCTTAGTTTAACCTCTGGAGCCCTTAGCGGTGATCTCTTCGTAGACACTGTCGCCCTACCAGGCTAGGCTACGACCCCACAGATATTATACACAAGAGCCTGAATTTTAAGTTATTTTCGCCAAGCTTTATTTGTATAAGGGAGTCATTACACCTGATTATACCTTGGTAAGACCAGTATTACTTGCACTTGGGGCAATACCTGTCATAGTAGCAATACTCATTGCCGTTCCACTAATAACAAAGCCTGATATTCCATTTTCTGCTGCAAACTCACGTGATACATTTGAGTTTGAATATACACGGCATCAGTTGAGTAAAATCTCCCTTGGTGTCACTGACCGTCTAGCTCCACAAAAGACTGAGGTGCTAGTTATAAGAAATGATGGCACCATGACATACTCTGTCACTGAGGGAAATGATATCAAACCCATGATAAATGATACACTAGAATCTGACAGACTCGACAGACTAAAGGCTATAATCAAAGAGACTGGATTCATTGCTATAGAATCCCAGTCATTTCCCATACTAGATGATATAACAGAGTATCAAAAATCTAATGTCAAAGTTACACTCAATGGGCAGACAAACCAGATACATTGGCCAGAACAAGACGCGACAGAAAAATTCGTCCCGCCGATAATTACAATGGTCGAGGCCCAGTTTGCTCAAATCATAAACCGTATCCGTGAATAGATACAAATAACCTACACCTCAAATTCTGTCATGATTTCCCTGTCTGGCCAGCGTTTAGATGCATCTGGCATAATATGTGATGACTCCCAAGGTGGTATTACACGCGGTACATCCATACTAAAAAGAGGCTTTGCACACATGCTCAAAAACGGCGTAGTAATGGATGTCACTACAGTAGAGCAAGCCAAGATAGCAGAAAAAGCAGGAGCTGTATCTGTAATGGTGCTTGACAAACTTCCTTCTGATGTGAGAAAAGCAGGCGGTGTTGCACGCACGGCAAGCATAAAAATAATTAACGAGATAATGGACTCTGTTACAATTCCCGTCATGGCAAAGTGCCGTATAGGGCATGTCTATGAGGGAATGGTCCTTGCAGAATCTGACGTTGACATGATTGATGAATCCGAAGTTCTCACACCGGCTGATGAACATCACCACATCTGGAAGTGGGACTTTACTACTCCGTTTGTAAATGGTGCAAGGTCACTTGCTGAAGCACTACGAAGAGTTGAGGAAGGCGCGGCAATGATTAGAACTAAAGGTGAGCCTGGTACGGGAAATGTTGCTGAGGCAGTAACTCATATAAAAAAGGTAAATGACGAGCTGCGACATATTAGTGCATTATATAATTCTGGGGACAAACAGGGATTGGTCAGAACTGCAAGAGAGTTTGGTGTATCATTTGATATACTCAGAGAGACTGCAAAGCTTGGCAGACTTCCTGTGGTAAACTTTGCAGCAGGTGGAATTGCAACACCGGCAGATGCTGCATATTTGATGTCACTTGGATGTGATGGAATCTTTGTAGGTTCTGGAATATTTTCAACTAATGATGCACTAGAGCGGGCACGTGCAATTGTTATGGCTACTACATTTTGGCGTGAGCCTGCCAAAGTCAGCAAAGCCCAAAGCATGATAGATGAAAGGCAGTCTATGCTTGGACTTGATGCAAGTCAGATGGATATACGGATGCAAGAACGTGGAGGCTCGGCATGAGTGTAAAGTTTGGAGTTCTTGCAATACAGGGTGATGTGCGTGAGAATGTGGATTCACTCAAGCTAGCACTTGAAGAGGCAGGAATTGATGGAACAGTTCATGAAGTATGGTCCCCTGAGGATATATCTACACTAGATGGCCTTGTGATTCCAGGTGGCGAGAGCACTACAATAGGACAGCTCTCACTTGCAAATGACTCCCTCAAGGAGATAAAAGAAAAGATACAGGCAGGCATGCCCGTATTGGGTATATGTGCTGGAATGATACTGCTCTCAAATAATGCAAGTGACCGCATTGTAAGTATGAAACAGCCACTCCTTGAAGTGCTTGATGTGACAGTCAAGAGAAATGCATTTGGCCGGCAGGGTAAGTCCTTTGAGGCTGACATTTCTTTAGATGGTATGGGGGTATCAAAATTCAACGGCATCTTTATCAGGGCACCATCAATTACACATACAGGGCCTGATGTAGAGATATTATCAAAGTTTGATGATATGCCTGTCGCAGTAAAAAATGGAAATATCATTGGTACATCATTTCATCCAGAACTTGCAGGAGACTTGGCACTGCACAAGTACTTTGTATCACTTGCTAAAAACTAGATTCATTCCAAGTTGTGCATAGATGTGAGGTCTTTTGTAAATCCTGCAAGATTATCTGGTATGTCCATCTTTATGGAATCCTTTAGTGAGAGACCACATGATTTTTTCTCATTCCATACTTTAGAGTTAAATGCCATTATATCCTTGGTGGTATCTTTGATGGTATCTTTGGTATTAGAGTCATCTTTTGGCATACATGTAGCCTGGCGTTGTACATGAATGCTATCACTAGAGTATAACATCTTCCACAAATATTCTGTGATAAATGGTGTGATTGGTGCTAGTAATTTTAGTATTGTAGATAGTACTGTGTGTAGTGTAGATATGGCACTATCTCGTTCTTCATCAGAAAAGCCTATGCCATAAGCCCTTCCCTTTACCATTTCGATATAATGCGCCGCAAAGATATTCCATGTAAACTCTCTTACTGCCACTGCTGGGATGAAAAAATTGTATTCATCATATCCGCGTGTACATTCAGCCACTAAATCATCCAACTCTGATAGTATCCACCGGTCTGTATCTGATAGTTTGTTTACATGTATCTCTGTATGTGATGTATTTGCATTATTTGTCACAGGAAAGCTAGATAGGAATCTAGATACATTCCACAGTTTGCTAAGGAATTTTTTTGTTGTTTCTATCTTTTGTTCATTGCATCTAAAGTCATAACCGTGATTTACTTCACTTGCACCCCAGAATCTGAATGTGTCTGCGCCCATCTTTTCTATTATTGGTAGTGGGTCTATGGCGTTTCCCTTACTCTTGCTCATCTTTAGGCCGCGCTCATCAAGTCCATACCCCATTATCCAAGCTTCACCCCATGGTTTACTTCCAGTTAAGCGCTCACATCTGAGGAGCGTATAATATAACCACGTCCTCACTATATCCTTTGACTGTGGTCGTATGGATGCAGGATATGTGGCATTGAAGAATTTTTCATCATTTCCATACTTTGATACAAATAATGGTGAGACACTAGAGTCCATCCATGTATCAAATGTTCTTTCCTCTCCTACAAACTCTGTTGAGCCACACTCTGGGCATGATTCTGCCGGGCACTTTTCCATCCATGGTTTATAGTATTTACCAGATTCTGGGATGTATGGCTTTGAGCAGTCTTTACAGTACCAAATGGGAATTTCAGTTCCGTAGAATCTTCTGCGTGATATGGGCCAGTCAATGTTAATTCCATCAAGCCAGTTCATCAGTATTTGCTTGTGCATTGCTGGATGAAATGTGATCTCGCCTCCAAGTTTTTTCATCTGCTCTACGGATTCTGTCTGTTTCATATAGTATTCCTCCATGGGGATTATCTCAATTGGTGTCTTGCTTCTCTCAGAGACTGGTGTCCTGTGAGTTATTTCTTCAATCTTTTCTATATGTCCATCTTGTTGCATGTCTGTGATTATTTTTGCACGTGCTTGTTTGGGTTTGAGTCCGGCGTATGGGCCTGCCGCTTTTGTCATTTTACCGTCTAGTCCTATAGATATGGTCTCTTCTAGTTTGAGTTCTCTGAATAGTGCTACATCATTTTGGTCACCATAACTGCACACCATGACTGCCCCAGAGCCAAACTCTTTTTTTGCAGAGTGATGCGTCTTCAAATCTACCTCGGCTCCTGTCATTGGAACTATGACTTTACTTCCAACGTCTTTTGTGTATCGTTGATCATCTGGATTTACAATGACACACCTACATGCACACAGTAGTTCGGGCCTTGTACTTGCAATAATGATATGTCTGTCCGTATCTTTTATCTTAAATTTCATGTGTACTAGGTTAGTTTGCATGTCGATGTATGATATTTCTGCGTCTGCAATTGTAGTGCCAGAAGTCCAGTCATAGTTGTTTGGTCTGTTTGCAATGTAAATCTCACCATTTCTCCACAGTTTGATAAATGTTGATTGTGTCAGGATGCGGTATTCTTTAGAGTCTGTCCTGTAATGGTTCTCAAAGTCGCCGCTAAGTCCTAGACTCTTCATGATTAGTAGCATTTCAGATTCCAAGTCATCTAGGGATTCTCTGCACAACTCTAGGAATTTAGCTCGGTCAGTCTGGTGCATGTGTATGTTGTGTTTTTTTTCTGTATAGAGTTCTACTGGGAGACCATTTCTGTCTATTCCTATGGGGAAGTAGACGTTTTTTCCTGCCATTCTAGCAGTACGGGCAACCATATCTATCTGGGAATAGTGAACCGCCGCCCCGATATGCCAAGGCCTGCCTGACGGGTAGGGCGGAGGTGTGTCTATGGTAAAGTTGTCATTCCCTGGAGAAAACTCGTAGAGGTGCTCATCTTCCCATTGCTTTAGGATGTCTTTTTCCAGCTCGGGATTCCACGCTTTCTGTGTTATTTTTGGTTCCATGTCTATCTTGAAATATTTGATATAATGTGGGATCCTTTATCATACCCTTCATAGATGTAGACCCCGACTGCTTCTATATTGCGGGGAAGCTTTGGGGCAAGCACCTTGATTATCTCACTTGAGAGATTCTCTACTGTTGCCTCGCCTTCTAAAAGGTAGGTGGTGTTTTTTGGCAACTGCAAGTCAAACATGCCCTTTGGACCTTCAAACTGGATCATATAGTGTGTTTGGCTTTCTTTTTTGAGATAGTCGTGATTTATGAAAAACTTGTGATCAAATGTATTTACCACCTCTTTGATGATTTTTTTTGCAATACCAAAGTCTAGTAATAGATTATCTTTCATCTGTCCTACTAATTCTACCATTACTGAGGATGTGTGGCCGTGCAGAATTGAGCACTTTGGAACTAGTGGTAGAATGTGTGCATAGTCAAAGGAGAATGCTGGGTCTTCAAGGAAGATGGAGCCTGTCTGTGGTGTTTTATCATAGTACACTATATCTTGCAATTCATCTATACGTGCTGCAAATTCTGGTCTGCCTACTGCCATAATTTTTTCATCTG
>JAPOPJ010000163.1 GCA_026712925.1 Nitrososphaerota archaeon | reverse complement strand
TTTCCCACCACCACTTTCAAACAATTGTAATACAACATTATCCAATATCATATCTTTTGGAAATGTATGATTGAGAACTTTGAATTTTTTGGCTAATTCAGTGAGCATGTTTATCATATGGTAATAGCGGTTTTCTACATTACATGCATTTTCTACCAAATGTGGTAAATCTTTATTATAATTGTCTTTATGTATGTACTCAAAAAATATATCGCCGTATTTTTTCTTAACATCTTCTAGATTTACCACTCCAGAAATAATGATGATTGGAGTCACTATTCCAAAGTCTAAAATTGACTGTTCTGCACGCTCCGGACCATCTAAACTATCTCCGAGAATTTGTACATCAACTATTATAGCATCCCAATGCGTAGAGCTTATAGTCTTATTCCAGTGATCCGGATTAGATATGGTCGTAGTTGAGAATTTGTTTAATGTTAAGGCAATTTGGTCTGCCCAATCCTTCTGATCATCAAAAATTAACACCTTTGGTTTTACATTCATTTTGTTACAACCTCTATTAGTGGAAGTTTTATCAAAAACATCGTCATACCATTTCCAACACTATCTTTCTCATATACTGTATTTTTTAGTGTTATAGTACCTTTATAGTCTGTTTCCACGATATCTCTGACTATAGTAAGACCCATGCCAGTCCCTATATCAGACGGGCTTTTATATGTTGTAAAAAATGGTTTGAATATATCATCTGCATTGTTAAAAGATATCCCATATCCATTATCCCAAAATTGAATTTTTACATGTGAGCTATCCTTCCAAACTTTGATTTTTATCTCTCTTTTTCTACCTCTAATTTTTTTCAATGCTCTAACTGAATTGCTTATTAAATTTATAAAAATAGATTCAAATGATGCTTTATTCATTATTACATTTGGAATATTTCCATCAATTATAGGATTATGCATTGTTATGTCAAGCGTGTCAAAAATTACAGATGAACTGTTTTTTATTCCCATTATAGTTTCCTCAATGTTTATAGCACTTTTCTTTTTCTTTGTAATGTCTGTTCCTGCCATAATACTGGAAAATTCTCTGATACGATTTGCCCAGTTCAATGTGTGTGTTATTCGTTCAAGAGATCCTAAAAGGTATTTTTTTTTCTTTTCATCGTCTAATTTGTCATAAAACTGATTCAAATTTGTGAGAGAGCCTTTGACAAATCTCACAGGATCAATTATTTCATGATTAAAGGCGATTGTCTGTATTCCTACTGTGGCAAGATTACGATACATTTCAATATTGGATGTAAGGTCATCTTCATTTTTCTCATATTGCTGTTTTTGTTCTTCAATCTGTTTGTATGCCTTGGTCAAATAAGTAAAAATTGATTTTTTATCATCAGGACTAATAAAATCTATTTTTTCAATCTTATCTTTTACATGATTAATTTGAACTTGAGCAATATTTCCCGGCCTAGTCTTTTTTTCATTCTGTTTTTCCCCCTCTACTTGAATTTTTACCTGTCCTTCAAGCTCCTCGATTGTCGGCATGACAAAATCATCCCTAAGTGATTGAAATTCTACATTTTTCTTTATTGCCTCTCTGCTAGTAGTTTCAACTATACCTGGATTTTTCTCCCGAGACAACTCTATCAATCCAATCAATTTTGAATTGCGTACCATACCACCACTACCACCTCCCGATTTACGTGTGTCCAAACCAACCCAATCATTACCCTTCTCACCAAATGGCATCACTCTTACGCCGTCATTGTAAATTTTAATACCATAATTTTCTCTTAACTGATTTTCAAACTCTCTTGATTGAAAAATCCCATCTGACCATTTTTCAATTTTGCTATAAAACCAGTAAAGTATAAAGTTGGCATTGCCGCATTTTGCATCAACAAATTTTGTTTTTGAAGAAATTTCGATGAAATTTTGGCTAGAGTTTTTCTTTTTCTTAAATGTTCTTAGGAATAATTCACTACCTCTCAAACGAGCTTCAATCTTGTAAGGTGCATTATTCAAAAGATCTCCATCTAGATTTTGTTTTTCAATCTCAAATCCTACACCTTCGATTGTAGGTTTAAAGGTATTTCTCATATTTTCTTGTAGGATTTTTGGTAGCATTATATGGCCCATATTTTTTGCCAATAGTTTAATGTCACTATTCTTCTCAGATATGTTCCAATTATCTCTCAACCCAGTTATTTCAATCTTTGTTCCAAATCCATTTTCTTTTTTTTGTGCAGACAATCTATGTGTTATGCTCTGAAAGTCCATCCCTGAAATGTAATCATCCCAATTAATCTCTAATACGTATGTCGCATTATCATAATTGAAAAATTTCCTTCCTTCATACGGCTCGGGAGTTGTAGAAATTATGATCCTTGTTCCTAAACGTTGCATTGAATAATGGCCCATTCCCTTTGCGCCAGACACGCGTCTTTTGAGTTTTGGCGAATATGTTTCATCAACCTTATTTGGAGTTCCTACTTTCATCAGTTTGTTTTTAATGTCGTTTTTAGTCATTCCTATTCCAGAATCTTCTACTGAGATCTTGGTTATCTTGATATGTTCATTATCTAATTTTTCTCCATGAAATTTGACTATACATTCCAAAGCATCTCCATCATACGCATTCTTTACAAGTTCCAGCACTGCCTGAATTTTGTTTGAGATTGACTGTTCACCTATGTTTTTCATGTGTGCCGCATCCACCATGTGAGAAATGTACTCAGTTGCCATACTATTTGTAATGTAAAACAGATAATATGTTTTTCATGTCTATATAGATTCTCATATCATGATCAAAGACCCATCAGATTAGAAATGAGCACGCTTGTACACCTTTTGGCTACCAAGAAATGCACAATATCATAGTATAGAACAAGTTTGTACCAGAATAATAGCTACAAAACGTGCCTGAATCAATCAAGACTGGTACATTCACAGTAAAACTACCCTACAGGCACAGCATCTGCCACCAGACATTTCTTACATGTAAATGTGCATTCATGGGTATAAATCCTGCCTAGGGTATAGTAAGAAAGCCAACTAGGTATCCAACAGGAAGAAAACGTATCCAAAAATAGACAAACCATATCATTGATGTGTTAAAATCCAGAAGACCTTCCCCAAATTCGAGGCTTTTGGTAAATCCTCAGCATTCCCAGCAGAGCCAATACTACAAGATACGCTAACATATCAAAACCCGTTCTGTAGGCACTGGGAAATCAGGATTGTTTCAATGATATAATCAGACAATATCAATATCAAAAAATTAAATTAAAAAAGTCTTGAATTTGTGGGAGAACCAAATACACATGTACCTTAAATATCACCCATGTTGACTCTTCTGGAGGTATTCACACATGAAGATAGAACGAAAGTCACGCATGAACATAATTCAAACTCTACAACGTTCAGATATAGACTGGCGGGGTGATTTTAACGATGTGGATTTTCTTGATAGAATATATGATCTTGAAAACATAGAGTCCAATGATCCTCGATTCTATAACGCCAAGCAAGATATTACACAACACCGAATCCACAACGATGGTTGGTCGTTTTATTGGATATTTGACGATGATAGATTCAATTTGAAGAAATGTGATGATGATGATTTTTTAAAATTCTTATGCAAAACCATTCACGGTGCTGTACGCCCTTCGTCCAAGGAACGGCAAACACTTCTTAAATTATATAATCAGGAGATCGGCCCTGCTGGCTTTGAAATCATAGAAAAAAAAGATAAATTCGGAAACATAGAGTATCATGTCTGTAGTACTGTGCATACAATAGCAGATCCACTCAAAAGTAGCCAAGACTATGACTATTTAAAAAATGATAACATTCATCGCAAGATCTTAATGATGCGAGAAAGCTTAGATACTGATACGGAACTTGCTATAGGTACGTCAAAAGAGTTTGTTGAAACAGTTTGCAAGACAATTCTTAAAAAACTGGATTCTGAACTCAAATCAAAGTCTAAATTTCCTGATTTAGTAACGCATACAATGAAAGTATTAGATATCAAACACTCAAACCCAAATGAGGACAAAATCAGTAAGACTCTTGCAGGGATCGTAACATCACTTACTACATTAACACATAACATTGCCGAGTTGCGCAATATAGCTGGAACAGGACATGGAAAGGATAATGAATTTGATCCGGTGGACACAGAATA
>JAPOPJ010000058.1 GCA_026712925.1 Nitrososphaerota archaeon | reverse complement strand
GCCCATTTTGAAGTTATTAAAGAATCCAGAATATTTTAAATTTATCACCCATGATGTATATGTCTAGACAGGGGATAAGTTAGCAAAAGTATCGAGTTTGGGGAAGAACCCAGTAGTCATGTTTCATTGTTTTATCTACCCATTCGCACTTTTGATTATTTCTTCTTGGACTTTTCACACTTATCTGTAGAATTTTGTTGCACAATGTCAAGTATTTTCTTAGGACTATCACATGTAATTTCGAACTCATCACATATGGCATCAGTTATAGTACGGTCCCCATTATATGGTGAAAAGAATTTTTTGTCATTGGATGCGATATAGATTTTAGATTCAGAGTAGACTAATGTTATGTATATGGTTTGTGCAAGTATTAGTTTATCATTGTCATGTGGGTGTTTATCATATTCTTCTGACTTTTTATGTGCCGCAAGTTGAGGCGGTAGTTCGCTATTTTTATATTTAGCAAATAAATCCTCAAACATTCTTTTTACACGCAATTGAGAATCAGGTGTATCTGTTGTCTCGTTATTTGCATGCCACTCCAATTGAGATTCGGGCATAACAACGTCGTCTTTCAAATCCTTTTTTAATTCCTTCATCTGAACCGAGCATGAGGTTTCTGCATTGTTAATGGACGACCAATTCCACTGCACATTCTTGATTTCGTCTTTAATTTTTTGCCGCAAATTTGGTTCACAATGATCAACCCGCACCCCAGTATGCCTTGCTACATCGTCTGATGCACAATCCAATACAAATTCTATGCGGTCACGCCATTTTTCTCGCTTATTTTTTTTCCGAACAATGTATGTCACTGGAAGTATAGAATACAAGTTTCTCAAGTACACAATTTCTATTGGTGTATCGCGGCTAAGATCTTTCGATTTGATGTCGCTAGGGTGGCTCAGGTGGTGGTCTTTGACAATTATCTGGAAGTATTTCTTTTGCAAGTATGCTGGATTTTGTTTTGTCTTTTTTGCCACGTTTTCCGCCACTTCTTTAGCCGTTTTGCTCGCTACTTTTCTCACTATTAGTCGCGCCCCTGCCACTACACGTAAATCAATGAATGCTAAAGATAAACCAGCACTGGATTCTTCATCCACTTTTGGTAAAAGCATGCCCATTACATTAGAGTTTTCTTTGATCATATCTAATAATCTAGACGATTCAACATGAAATTGGTGTTGTGTGTGTATTGTCCCATCATATGTGAACTCAAGAGCGGCTGCTAAAATTACATTTGTGTCAGGTATTATTACACTCAATTCTGTGTAAAAAACTAAGTACCAATATCTAAACTTTTACTTAGTCTAGCATACTGCCATTCTGCTTCGGCTTTGCTAGGTTTAAATTTATTAAAATCCACTAGATCCTTTTCACGGGCAAAATCAATTAAAGCCACCATGTTGGCTAGCACTTGATCTTTACTTTCCTCACTTATCTCAGTAGACTCACTGATGCCAAGTATGTTTTTTATTAGTTTTGACAGAACAGGAAACACTTCAGTAAAGGATGCTTTTGATTCCTGGTCAGTTTCTTTTTGTTTTAATTTTACAAAGTACTCATCTTTTAATGTGAAATCAATAGTGGCATTTGGAAATGTCTTTCCATCTATATCGTCAATACTAAACTGTGCGTTGTCCAGAATTAGTACTGCGGCATCAATAGCCCTGT
>JAPOPJ010000002.1 GCA_026712925.1 Nitrososphaerota archaeon | reverse complement strand
AAATGCCTGAGACATTGCACCAGTTGATGTGATGGCTACTGCGGTCACAAGTAATAGAGCATACTTGCTGTTCCTAGATTTCATTAATGGAATCAACGGTGAAAATTATTTAAGGGTTCAAGGTATAAGATTGCCTGAAAAAGTAAATTAATATATCTTAAAAAACCCTGATAATATCATAGAAATTGAAAATAAAATCACGGTGAAATCATGAAGGAAATGGCAAGATTAGCAGTATTTAACATGTTCAAGACAAAGGACGACCTTACAGGCGAGGCAGTCAGGCAGCGGGCTATAATATCTATTTTATCTAGCAGGGAAAACCCCATTGAAAAGACAAGAACTGGCATTGCAAAGTTAATTGCAAAGGAGCAGAAAATTGCCTGGAAGAACATCTATTCAGGGATATTTGGGGATTTAGATAAAGTGCTCATACCCATAGGTGTAGTCGAGGAGCATGGAAGACTACCACTAAAGAGAGGCCCTAAAGCACTACAAGAGAAGGGAATCCCATACTATCATTTAACAAGGAGTGGGCTTCTTGTAGCCCTTGCAGTAAGTAGAGCAGGAAATCAAGCAAGACTGCTTGAGCGGTTCTTTGCAGATGCTACTCTAGAAGAAAAGCCATTTGTAAAGAGTATCATGAGTCTGCAAGGTGTGACTCCAAGCCTCATTCACTCTATACTTGAAAAATATGTCAGGGCATTTTGTGATAGTAAATTTGATGATCTTCTCCCATTTGATCCGACTAGACTCAAAAATATACATGATGAATCACTAATGATACAAAAAGAGATACTCCAAGCCTTTATGACACTCTCAAAGCGAGACAGGACAGAGGCCATAAAGTTTCTTGATGGAATAACCCAAGACGAGCGTGCCAAACATTAAAATCGGCTCTGCCTACAATTCCACGCATGAGCAGTAAGGTGTATGCATCTGTAAAGTCATATAGCAGGCGAGGCAAGCTGTTGACAAAGTCTGACTTTCAGACACTTGCAGAGTCAAGGGATTTAGATGAATTACTCACTAGGATAAAAAATACAAATTATGCTGATGCAGTATCAGATATACAAAAGCCATACACCTCGCAAAAGATAGAATCAGCTCTGAGGACAAGTTTAGCAGAAACGCACTATACAATAACAAAGACGGCAGGAGACTCTAGTGTATTTAGAGCATACTATATGAAGTTTATAGTTTCAAATCTAAAGCTCATACTAAAAGGTAAGGTGCTTGGAAAATCACAAGAAGAGATAGAGAGTCATATCAATCTCAGGGCTGAAGAGCTGATAAAGCAAAGAGATGTAGCTGCAAAGGCGCTTGCAGCTAAAGACCTTGAAGAGGCAGTGGCAAGTCTGGGTTCTGCAGGATTTGGCAACGAGATTGCAAAGGCAGCTGCACTATACAACGACAAAAAAAACATACAGATTTTTGATACATATTTTGACAAGATACTATACCAGCAACTTGGTACGGCAAGAAAAAATACCAGAGATCCTGATGCCAGCAAATTGATAGGACTAGATATTGACTTTTACAACATACTCAGTGTCATTAGAGGAAAGTTTTGGGGTCTTGATGAGCAACAGCTCCAGGATATTATAGTAACAGATACACCATCAGCATCTAGAGAATTATTAGGAAGAATGATGTCAGCTGCAACTGTAAGGGATGCATTCAATGAGTTATCTAGTAGTAAATACAAGGGCTTGATTCCACAGACTGAAGACGGACTAGACGCGGTTGCAGAATTTGAGCGGGCCTTTGAGATGCAGATTTATGACTCTGCAAAGAATGCCTTTACCAAGATGTTTAATTTTGTCACCACTATAGGGATTATCAAACTTACAGAATTTGAGGTAAGGAATCTCTCTGCAATATCTTATGCTGTGGGCCAAAAGATACCTACTGATATCATAATGGCAAAACTAATCTTAGACCAATAATAAGGCACATGGCATGAGCAAGCCGCCTAAAAAGACAGACAAGGTAACACCGGACATTCTAATTAAGACCATCTGGGTGAGTACATTTTTAGCTGCAATCTTTGTGCTTCCGGCAATGGGCATATTTCTTGGGATATATTATTCCACAGGAAATCTTTTGATTGGGGCAGTAGTAGGGTTTGGAGTACATTTTGTTACACTTGCATTTGCAGGCAAAATATCACGGTTTCTAACCGGGGTTATAGGAACGGGAAACTAGCCAACACATTCAAAGTGTGTGGAGTAAATCTGTGTTGTGTAATTTGCGTGTTGTGTAATTTGTGGTTTTAGTATGTGGTTT
>JAPOPJ010000045.1 GCA_026712925.1 Nitrososphaerota archaeon | reverse complement strand
ATTGAAATTTACATTCAATCTTGTCATTATTAAAGCGCCTAAAAAATCAAAAGCAAAAAACATGTTTGATAGATATCATGTGTTTGCCACAAACATATCATGTCGTAGTGCAAAAAATGCCATAGCCTACATTCCAGAAGAGTACAGAAAACGTTGGGGAATTGAGACAGGATATAGATCTGCAAAATCAATCAGACCAAAAACAAACAGCAAAGATCCAGTAATCCGTTTACTATTCTATGCCACATCACTCATACTTGCAAACATTTGGTTCGGACTGAGAAAGGATACTGGCAGGCAGGTTTATAATATTATTCTCAAAGTGTTGTTAAACCAAATGATAAATCGTTTTAATATACTATATCGTGAAAGATGGCCCCCGCCGCCATAAGTGGTGGGTTTTTCAGGCATCTACAATCCGAAGGACTGGCTCAAGACATAGGTTTTATTACGACATGAATAGGGAATCGTATGAAAAAATTGCTAGTATTACTACTAGCTGTTTGTAGTATAGCACTGTACGGATGCGTATATGCTGAAAAAGGCACCTATGTAGATACTGTAAGATTCATCCAATATCTAGATGAAAATACAGCACTAGAAGAAGTACGAAATGGGAACCTAGACATGTATTACTATAGAATTTCAGCAGACAGATTAGAAGGAGTGCAGGCAAGAGACGGCCTCAATGTGTATGACTCTACTGGCGGATCATACAGCATACTTGTAAACCCGGCAGAATCAGATGACAGGTTTAACCCATTTCATATCAAGGATGTAAGATTTGCACTAAACTACCTAGTGGATAGAAAGCTTGTAGTAAATGAGCTCATGGGAGGGTTTGGCTCCCCTACAATATCATACTATGGACCACACGATCCTGAATATCTGACAATAATAGGCCAGCTAGAGTCATTTAATTTCAAGTATAATCCAAAGCTTGCCCAAGATATCATATCTACTGCACTTACAGAAAATGGAGCCATGATGAGTGATGGGCTGTGGATGTTTGATGATATGCCAATAGAGATTACCATGTTCATCAGGAGTGATGATCCAGTCAGAAAGGCAATAGGTGAAATTCTCTCATCAAAGCTGCAAGATATTGGCTTTGTAGTCAAAAAGGATTTTGGGGATCTCAACAAGGCATTTGTAGTTGTGTATGGTTCTGATCCAGCAGATCTGAAATGGAATCTATACACTGAAGGCTGGGCTAGGTCTGCATTTGTAAGGTATGACTCTGTCGGTCTGGGACAAATGTATTCACCGTGGTTTTCAAACATGCCAGGCTTTAATGATCCCAGTTATTGGAATTATACTCATGACGAGCTTGACTCTATCACACAGAAAATATACACCGGTGAGTTTGAAAGTGAGAAAGAGCGAGCAGGTCTGATTCAAAATGCCATAGTACTTGGAATAAAAGAATCTGTACGAATTTTCCTAGCAAGCAAGACAGACCAGTACGTTGCAAATGACAGCATCAATGGAGTGGTAAATGACTTTGGAGCAGGCGTACCAAGCAGATTCACCCCGATAAACTCTAGGAGTATGGACGGCGAGCTTGTAATAGGCGTAAAGCAGATTTATCAAGGTGCATGGAATCCCGTGATGGGTCTAAGCGATAGTTATAGTAATCACATCTGGGGAGTAATTGCAGACCCTGCTACATTCAAGCACCCATTTACAGGAGAGACATTTCCAGTGCGTGCATCATGGAATGTTAAAACAAACGGCCCAGACGGTGCAATTAGTTTGCCAGAAGAGGCAATCATGTGGGATGTTGAATCCCAAAAATGGCAGAGAGTAGCAACAGGCTCCAAGGCAACAAGTATGGTTACATTTGATCTACAGTTTAGCAACTGGCATAATGGGCAAAAGATGGACATGAATGACATACTCTATGCACTTTACTTTACAAAGGAATGGGGCACACATACAGGTGAAAATGACAGAACGTTTGATACAGAATTTACTCCAAGAGCATCACAAATTGTAGATACCATAATAGGTATCAACCAAATAGATCATAATACGATACAAGTGTATGTGGACTATTGGCACTTTGATGAGGGAGAGATTGCTGACTGGGCATCTCTTTGGAGTGTAGTTCCGTGGGAGATCACAGCTGCCATGGAAGAGGCAGTACTTGATGGTAAAGTTTCATTTTCTAGATCAGGTGCTACAAGCAAGAACGTAAACTGGCTCTCATTACTTGTGCCAAATGATGCACATATGCTACAAGGATATGTTGATGGATTTATGACAAAAAAATACATCCCTGCCGCAATTGCAGATGCAGATTGGGATTATGTTGCAAATAGATACGAGTCATCAACAGAGTGGATAAAAGAGCACAACCATGCAGTAATTAGCAATGGTCCATTTCGCCTAGACTCTTACTCACCAGAGTCAAGAACTATAACACTGCGTGCAAGCTCTGATGATACATACCCATTTGCCGCAGGCCACTGGTCTAATTTTGAGGAGGCAGGACATCCCAAAATTACTAACGTACAGATTTCAGATACCATACAAAAGGGAAATATCCTAGATATTGATGTCGATACGAATGGTGCTACATCTGTGCTATACTTTTTGAGTGCGGCTGATGGCAGTCTCATATCATCAAAAGAATCAACCATAAAAGGAAATGCAAAGATAACAATTCCGGGTTCAGATACAAGACAGTTGCGAGTGGGCGCAAATGACATCAAAATATTTGCAGTATCTGAAGATGTTCTAAGGCCTGACTTTTACTCTACGAGTATTCTTGTCTCAGAGAGATCAGCAGAGCTGCCAGATGCTACAATCAATGATATCACAGATGGAATAGACCCAGATTATGACATCGGGTTTCTAGTCTTGGCTGTAATATTAGCAATCACACTAGCGGCCATACTAGTCATACTAGTAAGAAAAAGACTAGCCTAGTCCGTACTGCCCTGCAATCTCATCGGCCTCATCTTGGGACTGCATACCAGAGTATTCCTCAAGCAGATTCTGATTTAGTTCAAAAAACGTATGTCCCCACTTGAATTTATCAAGGAGTGATATTGCTTGGCTCTGCTGTCCCAAAATAAATAGCGATGCAGATAATGCTTCTACTGTAGTTAATTTGCCAATCTTGGAATAGTTTACAGGATTTCCAGCAAGTAAAGGAGGAAGACGTCGTTTGATTCCACCAAGATTATTAAAAAAGGAATCATCTGCCAGATTCCAAGAGCAATCTACTCCTACTAGAAATTGTCTATGCTTGTCAGATGGTAATAGTATATCATCTGAGAATGGACTCAAAACCAATCCCTTACCTTTTACAGAGCGGACAGGCCTTGCAAGCCCAAACTTTATCATTTTTGCCGCCGTGCATTTTTGTGGATCATCTTGGTATAGCATCAAAATCTGCAACCTCATGGGTATGATTAGCATGAGGGGATATTTTGGATTTGCTATGATGCTCTATAATTTATCTTGTAGTAGAATCTAGATGGTTGCTCATCTTTTAGAATTTTCACAGTCCACGTTCCATCAGGTAAGAACTCACCTGCATCTTTTGGTACTATATCAAATCGCTCTAGCCGCACATCAGATCCGCTGTACCTTACGTTGTATTCTGTGCCATCAATTACAACCACATCATATATGGTTCCGGGTTTGCGAGTAGAGTCTTGCACCAAACAATCAGGACCTATCACACATACGCCAGACTCTGATAGTACCATCAAATTCACATCTGCCTGGTCTGATTCTAGCGGAGTCAACATAGAACCAGACAGTACGCGTGGATTCATCATATAACCATCAGGACTAGTCTTTGATGCTATAGGTATATCAATTGATGAATCCGGAATGCGATTTACCTTTTCAATTATTGTGAATGTTTTAGGTTCTGGTTCTTCAGTGGATGTGGTTGGTTCTTCAGTGGATGTGGTTGGTTCTTCAGTGGATGTGGTTGGTTCTTCAGTGGATGTGGTTGGTTCTTCAGTGGATGTGGTTGGTATCACTTTAAATGTAACAGACTTTGTCTCAAACTCGGCATCCACTACAACTTCATACATTCCAAGTGCAGAGTTTGTATCATCTAGCTTGAACTCATAGATGAATAATCCAGACGGGCTAGGCGCAATGTCAATTTTAGATTCTGAATTTCCACATAGTATAGAGCCGCAGTCTAGTCCTCCATCTACCTGCTTGATGATATTGATGTTGAATCTGTCAGGGTATACTAGCTTGCTTGGCTTTCCAGATATGCTGACAAGATCACCCGGATTATACTCCATACTATTAGTTGAGAGTAAGAGCTCTACATCACCTGTAGTACCTGTTGTAAAGTCACTTACCACATCAAATGTAGTCTCTGCTGAAATGTTTGAATATGCGGCCTTTATCACATATTTTCCATCCTCAAATATGGTTGCAGGCAATTCAAAGCTACTCTCAAAGCTGCCACCCTGATCAGGATATACAGATGCGCAGTACGCACTCCACACTCGCTTTAGTGGATCACTTACAAAGCTTGCATCTTGCTCGTGATATATTGAGGAATTACATATACGCGGATATTTGAACCCATCAGGTTGTATGGATATATTTACACGGTCTGGAATAGACAGCCCCTGCTGACCACGATCACTTGTAATTACAGAGCCCATTATCTTTAGTACTTCATCAACTTTATAGACAGGCTTGCTAGTTCCTACCAGTATGTGCTCTTGTGAGAGAGTATCATTTTCTGGATCTATAGATATCTTAAATGGTATTATTTTGCTAAATGCGTCACTTGATACTTTGATATGATACACTCCAAAGTTGGATGTAGATATAGAACGGTCTTCTGCCCCCTTGATTGACTGGTACCTTTCAGATACAGGTGTCTGCCATTGCCAAGAGAATCTCTGATTATCCACTGTAGTACCAGAGTGGATTACAGTTCCATCAGGTTTTGTAATTGATAATGTGACTGTATTTTCTCCCCTTGGAGGTAGCATACCCGTCAGGGTTAGAGTCTCATCAAGCCCATAAACTTGCTTGTCAATTGATACAGTTGCACCCTCAAACACTGGAACATCGATAAACTCAACTGATATGGACTCAGACAGACCTTCATATTTTGCCTCTACTATGTGTGACCCGGCAGAAAACACAGGCTGAGGAATCAGAGTCTCAACTGAAAACCTTCCAGACAAATCAGGAATTGCAGTAAGGTGTAATTGTGCAGGCATGCCAGCCTCTGTCATGCCAGATATGGAAAGCATTACCGGAGGTGTCTCAAAGTTGGACCGCATTACAGGATTTGCAATCTTGCCACCAATAGTCATCGTATCTCCAAGGTCATATACAGACTGGTCAGTGACAAGTGATATCTCCAAATCAGATACAACATATTCATCTGGATTTTCTACCACAACTATGGACTTTGCGGCAGAGCCTACACCACCATACACCATAATGGCATAATCACCTAGTCTTGTATCCGCATCAGGAATTGTAAATTCATACTGGAATCTGCCATCACCATCCAGCCTAACAACATCTAGTATCTTTAGAGTAGAGCCACCACCTGTACCACTAGCATTGTGAGCTATGTTCTTTGTTTGGATTATTTGTATATCAAGTGTGGCAGTCCAGAGATTATTCAATCTACCATTTATTGTGACCATATCCCCTAGTCCGTATGCTTCCTTGTCAGTATCAAGGGATATCAGCACATCCTCTTTAGAATCAGGTACAAGCTCAAATGATACATCTGATGATACATCAGAGTATGTTGCAGTTATCTTGTATGTGCCATATATGGGGTTAATTGTACTGAGATAAACATTTGTTGAGAACTTGCCTCCTGTAGGAAACAAGACACCAGATGTTACAAAAGCACCTTGTGGATCATACACTTGAAACTTTAGACCTTCTAGCTGAATTTTCACATCAGTATTGCCAGTAAGTAGTACGCTCTGACCTGGAAGGTATTCAGATTTGTCAGTAAGTAGTGAAAGTGTTCCTATATTTTTGGATGCCTCAAGAGTTCGGATATCCTGCTCTACTGCAAATGTAGTTTGAGATGTAACACCAGAGTATGATACCATGACAGAAAAGGTTCCCTCAGATATTCCAAGCACTCTTTGCAGACTGAGGGTGGTTCCAAATTCCCTGTCAGAGTCTGGGTAAAGTGTTTGAGTTTTTTTATAGTTTGGGCCAGATATGACAAGTGTTACAGGATCAAATGAATGGTACTGATCTTCAGCAGGTGCAGCTTCAGAAATGCTACCGTGTATATTTGCAACATCTCCAAACACATACTGTTGTTTGTCAGATGAAACAGATATGCTAGTCTCTTTTTTTGTCTCTATTTCAGATATTTTTCCATTAGAGACTCCTAGCGTTGCAATATCAAATTTCCAGTCAGTAGTAGAATCAGAGTCAATGCCATCATAGATTCTCTGCCACGAGTTCAGATCATTTTGCAAGTCAGTGATAAGTGGGGTTGCATCAACTATCTTGCCGTTATTGAGAAGTCGGACTGTATCATTTACATCTGCAAACCAACCGCTGACATGAGAAAATTGCAGAAACTGCCCAGGATTCACCACAGTCTCAGACGGTATAACCAAAGTTCTATTTAGTGTGGTAGATGCAATCTCCCATCCGCTTATATCTACAGCAACATCAGATGGATTATACAATTCGACCCATTCAAGTGCAAATATCCAGTCATCGCCAGGCGGATTTGTATCAACTTCGTTAATTACTATATGATCTACGGATTGTTGCCCATATACGGGAACGGCAAAAGAGATCATAAAAGATATACAAAATAGGATGACTAGGCCATTTTTCATCGTTGATTCACATATTTGGTTAGAAGAGGTTTCATTTTAGATGGTGATTGTGTAAAAGTTGAGCTAGTTGTAAAGTCATGTGTATCAGAATTTACGAAAATTCCATGTCAAATGCCTGTATCACGCACTGCTACGCATGCAATGGCAGAATATGGGGTAGAATGTGGGGCAAAATATGGCGGCATGGTGTGAAATGGAGGTAGAATGAGATAGAATTGAGGAGGAAATGGAGGTAGAATGGAGATAGAATGGAGAGCAAAAGACAGGCATGTGTGGTATGATGTTTGGAATAGTGCAGATACGCATTTGGGCAAAATTGGTACAACTGCATACACTGGCATATTGAGACAAATGCAGGACATGTATTGTGAGTAAAGGTATGATATAGTAAAGTTATTTTCAAGCCGAGTGTGTTATTCGTCTTTTTTTGAGTCGCAATTTGGGCACGTCTTGTCAAATACAGGTGAACCGCACTCGGCACATAGTCCACGTCCTACTTCACGCTCAACTAGCCGCTGTCTCTGCGAGACGTAAAGCTTTATTCCAAAATACATTGCAATTACAATAGCTGCCGCATATACAGGGGCCATGAATGGAATAAGCCCCACCATGAAAAGAAGCAGTCCGACGATCAGAATTATATCTCTTTTTTCAAAGTTCACACTATCGTGATTTGTTATGGTCATAAAAACATGTCAAGCTCAGAGCCATTAGTCATTTCATCAACACTCATCACTCTAACTCTTCTTCATCGCCTGACAATTTCAGAGTGTATGCTGTTTGATAAAAACCCGCCTAGGCATGCAAACAGTAGCGTATGATCATGTCATTTTGATGAGTGTTGTGGTGTGGTGTGTGGTGTGGTGTGGCGTGTGTGATGTGCGATATGTAATGTGTCGGGTGTGGTGTGTGGTGTGGTGTGTGGTGTGGTGTGTGATATGGCATATGTCGGATGTGGTATATGGTGTGGCGTGTAATATGGCATATGTCGGGTGTGGTGTGCGATATACTATCTCTAGGTGCATGCAAATATGCAAAATTAGACAAGCCACAAAATATCACAAGATATTACTAACAGTACGACATATTCTGCCAAGCAAATCACAACATAAAGATTCCAATGGCGTGTGTTTTATTCTAGTTCACACCCCAGTTGTAAATGTGTCAAATTTCACACTCAGTAGATTAAGCAGTACTTGTCATATTCCCAGATATGTTTATCATTTTATCTTCGGATATAACTGGACTGGGACTTGGATCAGAATCGTACTGTTGTGATTGCCTTTTTTCAAATCTACCACACCAAAACATTATTTGTTAGCACATGAAATGATATGCCCAACAAGCCTTGCAGTAAACCTTGAAGTCCAACACCTCGGCAAGCTTTGCCACGTTTGTAGCACGTCAAAACTTGCAGTGTTTCTTAGCGCCTACAGACATGCATGATGGTGTAAATCAAAATAATTACAACATGGTGGGATCGGCGAGATTTGAACGCGCGACCTCTGCGTCCCAAACGCAGAATCATACCAAGCTAGACCACGATCCCAGCTATCCCTAGAGACTACCCAATTTAAGCTTGACACGGGATTTTCAGGTAACATGCATACCAGACATGCTTACAAGCCGTGAAAACTCTATTGCATGCGAGATCCGTGTTATGAAGCATTTATTCTCAAATGCCACATGCTAGATAACAATTCTGACATATACATAGCCAGATCATACATGTGCAGAACTAGAACTCTTACCAAAGTAGTAATTCAATCCCCAAACGTATTGCCATGCCAGTACGCATGCATGCACAGCACCAAGACAGATCCACACGGTAGGAATGCATTTCCTCACAATAGCACGACCACAATGCCTACAATGGCATACAGTAGTGCCTACAGCGACACCTACAGTAACACACAACAATCACAATACAGCCCAATTGAGAACAAATTTAAGAAATTTGTCACCCACACGACATATGGAACGGTACATGGTTCACCTGAAAAATGAAAAATACGCCCCAAAGGACTCTCGTATGCTAGTCTACAAGGCAAGGGATCTATGCTCTGATATGCATGCCTCAGTGAGAGTAGCACGCGTTGCAAGTGATTTTGTCGAATTTGACGTGGGTGTAGAAGCAGAAGACCTCGATGCATTAATTGGAAGACTAAACCCCATAGGTAGTCTGCTAAATGCAAGACACATCATCGAGGAGGACATCAGTAAGGAGGAAGGCATCAAAGACGGAATATTTTATTTTAACAATGAGAGGTTTTGGGAATGTCATGAAGCCTTTGAAGGTGTATGGAACAAGTGCTTTGGTAGAGAAAAGGATTTGGTTCAAGGAATCATACTAGTTGCAGTGGCATTTGCACACGGCCAGAAAAATGATCAAAGTATTGGAATAGGAATGCTATCTCGCGCACTTGAAAAGCTTGGCAACTCACCGGCAGCTTACAATGGCATCAACATAGACAACATACGCAAAAAAAGCAAATCAATGCAAGAAAGCGAGATTCTATCTAGGTTTGAGATTTAATTAGATTCAGTGCCGTAAATACCACATCTGCACCCGGAATAAGTCCGATGCTACCATTTTTTGCCTGAGATTCTGTCATTCTTGTCGTTCCATCATTTTTGACAAAGTTGGCAGACACTAACACTGGTACTGGATCATCGCTATGACCCTTGTTTATACACGGAGTAGAGTGGTCAGCCGATACCACCACTGCAACCCTGTTTTGATCAATGTTATCTAGTAGCGTTCCAAAGAACCTACGGTCTATCTCCTCTATGTTTTTTGTCTTACCTATCGCATCGCCATCATGACCAAATTCGTCAGGACCCTTCAGATGTACATATATCGCATTTTGTGTTTCCATTGCCTTTGCGGCAATTCGTGCCTTCTCCTCATAGTCTGTCAAGCCACCGGCCTCAAATGCTTTCATATCTAGCACTCGAGATATTCCAAGCTCTACTGGCATGTCTACAATACATGAAAAGTTCATCGAGTATTTCTCATTGATTGGTGTCACAATTGGATACTTGTTTCCCGCGTCACGAAGTAGGATACAGCTTAGAAGTTTTTTGCCCTGTTCACTGCGTCTCTGATTTACATGGCTGTTTTGCATTATTTTTATTGATTGTTCATTGAATTGATTTACCAACATTGATGCTAGTTTTGCACCATCATCATCCTCTAGTGGAAGGCATCTTTCAATTTCTAGATAATCTCCAACTGCCTTTGCAACACCCATCCCTCCAATGTTGCTGTATGCAGGATCAGTGTTTGTAATTTTAGATGAGAGATTACCTGATTTTGAGCGTATCCTTACTGTTACACGGTGTCCTATAGTAGGGGCAACTACCACTGAGGTATCCTGCCCCGAGAGGTTTGTCTTTTCCTCAATTTCTCTTGCTATTTCCATGGCATCACTTTTCTCTATGTGTCTTCCTGCCCTCCTATCAATAATCACGCCATCCTCTAGCGTGGCATAATTTCCCCTCAGGGCAAGATCACCATCAGCAAAATCAATCCCGACTCCAATTGCCTCAATTACACCACGTCCTGCATAATCAGTGTGGCTGAATTTGTATCCTAGCATGTTAAATACTGCAATGTCTGACTCTGGGGCAATCCCTTTTCCCACAGATATCACCTCGCCAAT
The DNA here is from genome assembly GCA_026712925.1 of Nitrososphaerota archaeon. Lineage (GTDB taxonomy): Archaea > Thermoproteota > Nitrososphaeria > Nitrososphaerales > Nitrosopumilaceae > JAPOPJ01. Next base: position 1,810 of record JAPOPJ010000045.1, on the reverse strand, counting down.
GACACCATTGCTTGCCAACTTGTCAAGAAATGGCGTATCTGCTGCCTCTAGTGGGGTCTTTCCATTCAGATCTGGGTGTGGCAGATCACCAACCCCATCCAACAGGACATAAACCATGTGGGTCTCAGAATTTTCCAGATCCTTGCAACTCCCAACTTTCAGACTTGTCAACTCTCCTTTAAAGCTTATAGGACAACATCATATCTGCGTCAAAAAAAGATAGACGAATCAAAATAAATTTGATAGTCAGAAGAAGGCAGTCAGAAGAAGGGAGTAATATAACCAGTGCACAGAACGCTAAATCGTGGACGTGTCTGCAATTTGAGTCAAGAAAAGGTGATGAATTACCATGTCAAATAAGGATAGAATTATTTTTCATGTATAGTCGAATTTCTGTAGAAAATCAGCCGTAATTCATGTAGATGAATTTCATATTTTGTTCAAATTATTTAATATTAAGTCTCAAATTAGTGCAAAATTATATAAGCAAAGCAATATAATAATAATTAATGAATGTTATTTCAATAAAGCTTCTCAAATCACTAATCGGGGGCCAAAAAGAAACAAACGAATTACTGAATCTATTAGGAATAAAGAAAAGGCAATTAGCATATATAATAAAAAATCTTGTAGAAGAAGATTACATAGAAAAAGAAAATACAGTGATCAAATTAAAAGAAACAGTCAAAGCTACACTGTTTAGAGATATTGTCCAGGTTGTGGATGTTGAGAGATTACTTTGTAAATCAAATGAAATAATACTATACAATATAGATAAAAATATTACAATAGACCAATTAATAAAAAAATCAGGATTATCAAAGGCAACAACCTATAGAGCTATTTCAGAGTTACGATCCATTGGAGCCATTCTAAAAGATAAAGATGTTATAAACATTAATGAATCACATGAACAATTGGTTTTATTTACAAAATTATTAAAAACTGAAAGAGAGAAAAAATATGAAGATGGAAACACTGAGATTATTTATAATAATAATTCAACAATATTACGAAAAACACCAAGTGGAAAAACTGCAAAGGGCGTAACGACAGGATTTACATTATTTTCAGATTATGATGTGCAATATCAAACCATATGTGATTATTTTTGTGAACAAAAAGATAATTTAGATATACAAGATGTGTTACTGCATGCAGTTTATTCTGCAAACTATTCAAAAAATAAAATGGAATTACTAATTGCGATTGTTTTTTATGCAAAACACAAGGATATGATGGATGTTTCACAATTACGAAAAAAGGCAACAGAGTTAGGAATATTGGGAGTGTGGCTAGATATTGAAGCTTACATGTGTAGAGAACAGTTGAAAAATACAAACTTGTTTTTACCATGGAATGAATTTTTATCTAAAGCAAAATTATATGATATACCGATTGAAAAATACACATTACCAAAACCAAGTAATTTATTGTTTAGAGAAATTAGCAGTGAATTAAAAGAATCAAAAACAATATACCTGTTTGGTGGAGAAAATATGAGAATAAAATCATTAAAAGGTAGTACAAAAGATTGTGACATAGTAGTAGAGAATAAAGATGATTTTGAAGATTTGGTTCAAATTCTTACTAGGATTAGATACAAAAGAATAGTGAAAACAAGTTATTCTGATGAAGATAGAAGAATAAAACCAAACGATATTTTTGTACATGATGAAAAAAGTAGGATTGAACTATTCACAGATACGATAATGCAAGATCTATCGTTATCTTCAACTATGAAAGAAAGGGCAGACATCATAAACTATGGAAAATTAAAAGTAGGATTGCTAAGAAATGAAGACGTATT
>JAPOPJ010000142.1 GCA_026712925.1 Nitrososphaerota archaeon | reverse complement strand
GGATTGTATTGAAATCATCAAAATTTTGAATTTTTACTGCCCACATCCTAAATAGAAAACATTCCATCATATCTGTATGATAGTACAATTCAAAAAGATGATAATTTTTCTTGCAATATTATATGGCACTATTCAAACCGGAAGCATGTCAGATATATCTGCTTTAGAGATTTATTTGTTAAGTGAACTTGGCAATACTGTGAGAGTTGTAAATGGTACTGCTACAAGTGATACGTCTGGGTTTTATCTAGTAACAGAGCTTGGCAATACTATAATGGTGCGTCAGGTATAGTTCATCACTAGTATATCATCCCAATCCAATCATCATTGTATATGTAGAGCCGGGTTTTGGTTCACGTATCACAGGAGCAGTCAAGATGTGCTCTGCATCAAAATTATCATGATCTACATAACTTGTAGTAAACCACACATAACCTGCATCTGCAAGTGTATCTATATCTGCAAGTACTGCAAAGTCAGCAGGCACTAGATCATTTATTGTTGCATACCCCATTTCATCAGGGACCGGATATGCTACAGGTCCTATCGTGTATGTGTATATGTAAAAATCATCTAGTCCGGATATGGTACGCTCATCTGCATCTCGTATTCCATTGAAATTCCCATCTACATACATTACAATATTTAGTATAACTTGCTCATCCGGTGTTATGGGGTGAAATCCAACATTAAATGTGACATTCTCTCCATCGTGTACACTTACTGTTGTATGCCATGATGACTTTACATCATACACAGTATGACCCTGCGGGAAAAAATATGTCTGTACTGTGGTATCATTTCCAGGTATTACATCAAATGAATATGCTCCACTAGATGAAGTAACTGCTGTACTTACTATACCAGTAATTTTGTCAGTTGCATACATTGTATATCCAGAATATCCCACCTCATCTGCATCCTGTATGCCATTCCAGTTTATATCAGAAAATATAATGCCAGATATGGTAGTAGATGATATCATTGGGGTTATCCTAACTATACTACCATCAGTTGTTTTATTGATATGTACGCCAGAGTTTAGAGAAAAATCTGCATAGTTTATCTCAAATGTGACATCACTATTAATAATAGCATCTTCAGCAATACGACTTACCGCAGTCCAGGATATGTTATCTTGTGATGTGGCATTAACCACATCTCCATTTATAATCACAATAATATTAGATATGATTTCTGATGCACTAAATGTTAGAGTTATTATATCATTTACACTAGCAGTACTAGAATCTGCACCTGATGATGATATGGAGACATTTGTTAATAGTGGTGCTTGAGCATCCCTTACTGCATACCCACTTTTAGGTACAATCATGCTTCCCTCAAGACTTGATACCATATCTACATCAATAGTACCGGTAGCATCAGTCTGCATGGCATTTCCCGATACTGACAAGGATATGGTATTTGTGCCTGAGCCTGAAACATCAGAAAGTATGCGAGGTGTATCTTCTCCTGTTATGAGAAAATTTGCAAAGTCAGATAACTTTGCTATAACAGGCTCTGAAAATAATATTGTGATACTATTTGGTGATGTTATACTTGCCGATATTATAACTGGTGATTGACCAATACTTGCCAAGTGATTATCTATTGGAATTATCTTGTTTCCTGCAAGGTCTGTCACATCATTTATCATAAAATTACCTGTCATGTCTGTGTGTAATGCATCTCCAGATATACTCAGTAGGATTTGAGATGTGCCTGAGCCTGCAATACTTGATATATCTCTGGGGTTTGATTCACCTGATATGGTAATTACAAAGTCATCTGTACTTGCATGTACTGGTTCTGAAAATGACATCATTATATTACTAGGTGATGTAATTATGGCAGATAATAACACTGGTGATTGTGCATCATTTAGGGTATGATGTGTGGGAATGATTTTATTTCCTGCCACATCTACTACATTACTTCCCATAGCAATATTACCTGTTGCATCTGTAGATGCAGGTGTACCATCAAAGAATATCAGCACACTATCAGAACCTGAACCAGTTATTTGAGTAATGTTTCTGCCATGTATAGACGTTTCAATAAAAATTTCAAAATCACTTGCAGATATTATGACTGGCTCTGAAAAATTTACTATGGCAGAATTTGGTGATATGATTTCAGCATGTGTTATGTGTGGTGGCTGTCCGTCTGCTATTATGTAATCATTTACAGATTCAAATGATATACCTACGATATCTGTTATACCACTACCAATATTCATTTTTGCAGTAGCATTAGATGGTACGGGCTGTCCAGAAAAGACAAGCACTATACTATCGGACCCTGAACCACTGATATGTGATATTGCTCTATTACCACCGGGTTCAAGCCTCAAGTCTGTAAAATCAGACATACTGGCATGTATGATTTCAGAAAAGAATAGTGTGATTTGATTTGGACCAGTTATTATTCCATGTTGGAGTGTAGGTGTAAATGGCACGCCTACTATAATACTTCCCTGTGCCCATGGATGTAAAGCATCATGATATTTTACAATGCCATTTCCGGCATGTCTGGCGATATGGGATTCAGATCTTGAAAGAATATCACTAGTTTTAATATCTCCAGAGAAATTTTCAATGATTTGTATTGGCTGTATGTCTGTATTTATCCACGCTACCAAGTCTTCAGGATTTACATTGATAATTTCAGGATAAAAACACGGGCTACAGTCTTGTTTGCTGTTATTTAGTGCAAGTATATCTGCAAATGCCAACATGTCAACTGAAAGCCTTCCAACACCATCCTGATTTGACTTTGCATGACGATCTTCTGTGATTGATTCTAGTATTATTTGTAAATCATCTGCTGTGGAATTAGGGAATTTGTCTTTGATTAATGCTGCCGCACCTGCAACATGTGGTGCAGCTGCTGATGTGCCAAAAAATCCTTGTTTGTATGTAGATGTGCTTACTCCGGTTGGTCCCGTGATGTCAGGTTTGATTCTACCATCAATTGTAGGGCCTTGCGAGCTATACTCTTCAAGGTTTTGGTGTAGTACATGTGTAGCACCTACACTAAGTGCACCTTTAGCATCAGCTGGAATGAGAAGGCTGGATTCAGATATTTGGTATTCGTTTAGTTTGTATGGATCGCGTACAAACAGCTGAAAGTTAACTGGCTCTGTAGATTGATGGTTTAAAATTAAAATATGTCCTTTCATGTCAAATGGCGGAGTAAAGGAAATGGTCTCTATTGGAGGGTAGTTTCCATTTTGTATATTTTCAGATGTATGTATATTGATTCGTCTCCCATCAAGAGTAAATGTATCTAAAACAAGATCATAATCTTGGTTGGATTTAGGCCAATCATCCCAGCTAAGGTGTATTTTAACTTCTTTTCCCTTGCGCAAGTTTATGTCAATTGTATTATCATTTGTATTATCATTTGTATTATCATTTACCTGAAAATCATGCCAGCCATCATTGTTATAATCTGTGAATCTACCCTGCCAATGTTTTTGCGTTTCGTTTCCCACTGCGACTATAAAGAGGATATTATTTTTTCTTGCCTCATTTACCTTTTGTGAAATGGCACTAGTTCCATCAAGTGGCCCTACATTGTACCATCCTAGTGACATGATTATAATATCAATATCTCCGCGTGCAATTATTTGATCAAGCATGTTTAAAAATCCAATTTGAGTATTTACATCATATAGGTATAGTTGTGCATCCGGGGCAACATCTAGTACGATTTCTGCAACCGCAGTACCGTGTTTTGTTTGTAATTCATTTTGATTCTCAATGTTATGTCTTGGCTCCCAAAAGGATTGATAACTAGAAACATTTCTTGCAATCTCTGAATTGTGTATATCAAAACCCAAATCAATTACTGCAATTTTGACGTTTCTTCCAGTATGGCCTACACTATTTATCAAGTCAGATCTTATGATTTGTACAGCCTCACTAACCACATGATCTGTTAGTTGTGGATAAGATGGCATTCTAATGGTTTGTATATTTTCATCATTTTCTATCTCTACAATGTTTCTTACTGGAATGGTAGCTAACACCATATCCTCATGTATGATATTTGTAATAATTCCCAGATTTTCTGGTATGGTCGAGTCAGCACTTGCCATCTCTAGTACGACATGCACATGTGGATTTGAGGTTGGTGTAACATGTGTAGGGACTGCATTATTTTCTAATGAATCGTACATATCTGCAAGGCGTGAGTCTATGTTGGGGTATTTTTTTTCTGCTCCTTGTAATTCTGCAAGATGTGGTAGTTCTTGTGCAAATGCAACCGGTACTGAAATCATCACAACTAGCAATAATATGAATATGTGCAATAGTTTAGTGCCTAGTTTTTAGTATGTAAATCATACATTAGTATCAG
>JAPOPJ010000003.1 GCA_026712925.1 Nitrososphaerota archaeon | reverse complement strand
GCGATTATTTATTATACTTCAATCCCAGGTATTCTTGCATCAAAATCTGCCAGTAATATGCCAAAACATATTCCACGCATTGTATCTTTAGAATATTTTATTTTCTAGAACTTTTTCATAATGTGGTGTACACCCTAACATTCAACTAGTTCTAAAAACCTCTTTCGAATATCAGCAGTATTTGTTGCAAGATCAACAGTTGCAAAGCGTATCTTGTGTCCTTGAATTGTAACTGATTTATCTACATTCTTTCCCAATGAGGGATGAAGCAATATTCCAGTTGATGTAAGTGATGGTGGATCACTTTTTCTTTCCTGAGATCTCAAATAGGCATAAATCTGATAAATGTTTGAACTTTTGAAGATAGTCTTCCCATATTCATTTTCAGATACGATATTTTGAAATTTGGTATCAATTATTATTCGTGATTTTGTCTGTGTAGTATTTGTTTTTTCTAGCATGATATCAACTACCATTCCTGGCAGGATTCGCTCATCATTAACAGCGTGTTCATTCCAATAGAGATGCTTGCCTAAACTGACATTCCATTTTGTATGTGGTAAAACGACATCATAAAATCCCCCAACTGCCTTCTCAAAAAGATTCGATAGTTTGATTCCTTCTCTGTCAGGTGTAAAAAGATACGAGTTTCCAATATCCTCTGTAGGAAGCACTATGTTAAATGCAAGTTCAGCAGCTGCAAGCATCTGTCTGTCATTTGAATTACTTGCCGTGATGGCAGCTGCCCTGCTTGTTCTTGATATGGTTGTGTAAATATCATTTTTAGTAACACCTGCTCTCTCAAGTGCAGCTGTTATGATTCGACAACGACGTTTTAGTTCTTTGTCTTTTACTATTATGGCTAGTCTATCTAGGGCAGCTTTGACAAACAAGTTTTGTGGAGTGTTGGTAGTGAATTGATCAAATGAGCATGCTATTTTGCCCCGCTCCAAGAGGCCATGTCGCTTTGTGCGGATATGATCTATGCGTCCTCGAATACGAGTCAGGTCAGCATGATGTCTGACTAGCCCCACACTTAGGTTTTGTTTAAGCCTATATTCTACTGAATGGGTCAAAATTTCAGCAACCAAGTCAGGTATGTCATCTGGATTTTTTTCTACATCATATTTCTTTTGAGCTGGATCATTAATTGTTTTGAATAGTTTTGATGCATATAGTATTAACAGCCACAAATTCCTTATCGGAATACGTTTATTCTCAATGTGGTTGGTCTGTTTAGCTGTCAAAGCCTCGAAGCAGTTTGTCTTTCTCAGATTTTGCCTTTTTTGGATCTTCTACCCAATATTCATCCAAAAGCGGTCCAATATCACTATGTACAATTTGTTTGAACCATTCTTTAGGATTGTCGACCTCATAATTTGGTGTAACATAACTGTGACCCACTTTAAAGTGCGGTCCAAGTAGTGTATCTTGTTCTATTGTATGATTTAATTCCTCAAGACGTTTTCCTATATCATCTAAGGTTTTGATATCTATTCCCCATTGATCGTGTACCCAGTCTTTCCAAGCTTTGTTAAAGATAGGCTTGAGATTATAAAATCCAAAACGACGTCGTAAAGCTAGGTCCATCATGGCAATAGAGCGGTCTGCCACATTCATAGTACCTATAACATACATGTTTTCTGGTATGTATACTAATTCATTCTCATCATCATAATCCTCATCAACATCATAGTCCTCATCATCATAATCATCATCAATAACATTCTCAGCAACAACATCATCGACATCATAGTCATAATCATCAACTCTCGGATAACTCAGTATCAATGCTTCATCGGGGTTACGTTTGTCTGCTTCAAGCAGTGTGAGCATCTCGCCAAATATACTAGCAGGATTGCCTCGGTTTATCTCTTCAATTACCATTACAAACTTGTTGTTTGATTCATCTTGATAGTCTTTGGCATCTTCGATCATTTTTAGGAAAGGCCCATCTACTAATTCAAGGCTACTTTGACCCTCGTTATTCACAGGTCGCCATCCCCTCACAAAGTCCTCATACGAAAGATTGGGATGAAACTGAACTGCTCTCACTTCAAAACCGGATTCCTGTGGCTTGTAGCCAATAAATGCATGTGCAAGTTTCTTTGCCAACCATGTCTTTCCGGTACCTGGCGGCCCTTGAAGAATCAGGTTTTTCTTGGTTTTGAGTATGTATATCATGGTTTCAAGTTCGGATTTTTCTAGAAAACATCCTTCCTTTATGATGTCGTCAATTGAATACGGTATACCTTGGTTTTCTGGTTTCTGAGGATGTTCATTTATGTTATTAGGTGAATCCAACTTACCTATTCGGTACATGCCAGCGCCACATTTTGGACATGTGCCTTTTACAGCAGGCTGCCCGTTCTTCATTGTAACACATTTGGGATCTTTGATTTCCCATTTTGCTCTGCATTTTACACAGTATGCTTCTACCATTCTAAATTCTGTCAAGCATTGCTATATTTGAAGTGTATAAACATTATTCTTCACCAAACTCGGTGCTTGGATGGACAAAAGATGCCCAAGAGTTTACCGTATCTGCAATACCAAACAATGCAAGGATGGCTAGTTACTGCTACGCATCAAAACCCATTTTGAAGATGCTAAATAATCCAAAAACGCCTTAAATTTGTCATCCGAGACTGACATATCTAGAACAAGTGCTCAAAATAGCAAAAGCTCCGAATTTGGTCAAGAACCGAAGAACCGATAACCATAAATTCATAAATATTAACATTGTGTAAATATTTGTAATGAGTTATAAAAATACGGGTAAAATTCCAAAAAAGTTTGATAGTTCACACACAAAGACGACATTGGATGTGCCGAAACGAAAAAAGAAAGATGAAATTACAATAGAGTATGAAAGTTCATACAACAAAACCGTAGAAACTTCTAGCCGGCACCCATTTCAAACGGGTATCGAATTACGACAACGATTAAAAGATCAGAAAAAAAAATGGTCAAATGTTGGATTTATTGACGGGTATTACTTTGACACGGCTATTGATGTTGCAATACTAATTCTGGACAACGCACAGTTTAGTATTGACGATATAGATGGAAAGACATTTCCAAATGCCACTATTGATTTCACATCAAAAATTGTCCGCATTGTAAACAAACCAGTTCAATTAAAACCAAAAAAGCCTTTTACTGTGGTGTTTCCTGAGATGTCAAAACTAATAAAAAACATACTTGGCATCAGTGAGTCTACTGAAATAAGTAAGATAAGCAAGGAAAATAAAGATCAAGTGGAAGACAACATGGATGATTTGATTGATCTTACCCTTGACTTTGATCTAGTGGATTTTGATATATCCAAATCTAACAAAGCCGAAGCAGAATGGCAGTATAATACACTAAGTAAAAGTTTAGATATTAGCGCTTAGTTTTTTTACACAGAATTGAGTGTAATAATACTTGGCACAAATATAATTTTAGCAACCGCTCTTAAGTTCACATATGATGGGAAATACACACACAACACCAATTTCATGTTGAATCGTTTCAACTATTAGATACAATCGTATTTGTTCATGTGATTTAGCCCCAAAATCTGACATTATGCTAGACGTATTTTACAAGCTCATCTAACCAGTCAGGTTTTGTTGCCTTCCATGTTGCAACACATGTAAGGATGTTTCCCAAGATTACTACGCCATTAAGTGATCGCAGTGCACCGCGTATCTTTCTGTGTATTACTATTTCTCTTAATGCACGCTCTGCGGGATTGTTCTCAGATGGAATACGCGGGTCTAGTACGAATCGGAACATGTCTGGTCGTGCACGCTCTAGCTTGTCCATGTACTTTGTAAGCTCTGGATTGTCTCTAAATTCCAATACTAGACGATGTACACGTCTATTCAGTGATGCATGCGCTGCTTTTCGTTCCTTTTTTGATCTGGGTTTTTTTACATCAGCATATATTTTGCACAACTTTTCATACATGCGTTTTGCATTTTCATTTTTTTCGGACAAATATTTTGCTTCTCGCAGTATGTGCACCATACAGCGTTGTATGATTTTAATAGTTTTGTACGGTTGCCAACCATCACAAACAAGCACACCCTTCCAGTCTGGTAATAATTCCTTGACTACGCCTGAACCCCTACTGTGTCGTATTGTAAAATATGTTAATTTGCTGTACGGATCATGAATCGTCCACACCCAAAACATCATTCCCATTACACTGTATGATGTCTCATCCATATGGAGTATTTTGGATTTTCTCAGTTCTGCCAATATTCCCATTGCAGGTGATTCCAAACAAAATCCAATCATAAACAAAATATTCTGAATAGTCCCTGTTGAGATGGATATGCTGATATCTCTTTCGCTATTTTCTGATATCATGTTTGTTGTTAGGCGTGAAACAAAACATGATGCGACATCTTTGATTACATTTTTACTATAATTTCCTTTTTTTGGAATCGTTTTGATGCTATCTGAAATGATGCCTTTTTGTCCACACTTTTTACACTCACATTCATAGTTTCTATGACATACAGTTTCTTTTTTGATTATCTTTGTAATTTCTGTAATGTTGCGACTAGAAGTTTTTTTGAACTTTGAGGTCATTAGAGCCACAGTTGTTGCAATTGGCTGGTTTGTGTTCTACGGTTCTGGTGGCTTTTGGCTTGAATGTCTTATCAACATGTCCTTTTTGACCACCTTGCTTTTTCTTTTTAGTGTTGGGTTTAATTATTTTGGATTGTTTTTTCTT
>JAPOPJ010000255.1 GCA_026712925.1 Nitrososphaerota archaeon | reverse complement strand
GCTAGAGGACTTTAAGAGTACAGTAGGGATTCACCTTACCGGTACATTCTGGGGTTCCAAACAGGCTCTAAATATAATGAAAGAAAATGGCAAGATAATCACAATATCCACATTCTTTACAGAAGAGAGGCCGCTAGAACAAAGACCATACAGATTCAGAAGCCCATACACTGCATCACAAGGAGCAAAAAATAGACTCGCTGAAGCAATGTCTTGGGAGCTTGCAGAGAAGGGAATCATATCTATTGCTACAAATCCCGGACCAGTCCATTCTGATAGAATTTACAAGACTGTCTATCCAAAGGCAGCCGCAGAATTTATGCGCGTTAGTGGATTTGAGAACCTCGCCCCAGAAGAAGTGGATGTTGCAAACAGAGAACTCTTACCACTGTTAGGTGAAAGTGAAGATACCATAAAAAATGGAATCAAGAATGCTGCTGAAAAGCTTGCAGGTGCAAATGATGTCCAAAAAACCACTGAAACTTTTACAAAACTACTAGAGAAAATTCAGACCATTGCAGAAAAGGTTCAAAAAAACACATCACACATGATTGCAAACAGAGAATTTTTAGAACAAAGACAAGTTGCAGAATCTGTTCTCAATCTGTGTGATGATGAGATTGCAAAAATCCTAAACGGTAAAGTAATTCCAGGCGATAGGGTGTTTTATCCAGTAAAGCCACATGTTGGTACCAAGACTCCAGGAGTGCATCAGCCAGACTATACAGGAAAGACAATAGTAATTACAATTGACGCTACAGATACGACAGATGCAATACGAGCAGAGTTTCTTGCAGCACATGTAGAAAAAAATGGTGGAAAGGTTGCTTGTTTCATATCAGAATCAACTCCCAAAGAGATTCAAGAGTCTATCAGCTCAAAGTTCCACTCCCACATAATTGACATAAATGATCCACAGCAAATAGAAAGATGGTTAAACACTGCAAAGACCAACCTTGGAGACATACTTGCACTAGTACACATAACTGGAAAGCTACCAGAAATTCCAAAGATTACAGAACTATCAAGGACACAATGGGAAGAACTAGTTGAAAAATTCATCACCACACCAGCAATAATTGCCCGAGGTGCGCTAGACCAATTTGTGCCCGGCGGAGATAAAGACCCCAGACTATACAAAGATGCAACAGGAGGAATCATGATTATAGGACCAGACATGCCAGTAGGCAGAAAAGCCACAGGGACACAAAGAGCCCAGGTAGAGGTCTTTAGGGGTTCATTGAGGCCATTTACCACCACAGTAAACCAAGAGCTCAGCGACGTTCTCAAATCCAAGATAAGACTACTCACCATTCTTCCAGGCTCAGTGACAGGTGCTGAGCCAAGCAATGAAGGCATATCCCAAGCATTGAACTTTCTAGCCTCAGGCAATGCAGTTACATCAGCTGAAGTCATATTCTGCACTGATGAGTCAAGATAGTTAAAATCATGAAGAAATACTCTGAGATAAAAACAGGAGATGTCTTTTTTTCAACATGTAGCATATCAGAAAAAGAGCTTGACAGTTACCTAGACTTTTCCAGAGTTAAAAACTCATTTTTAGAGGCTAGGAGTAAAAACAGCCAAAAGATCGTATCAGGCAGGGCCATACTTTCAAGGATGGAAGGAGAATTTACAAGGCTGAGTCAAATTTACGGAAACCACATAGTACTGACAGGTATGGACGGAGATCCACAGTGGGGGAATAGAAACACTAGATTCCCAAAGTCACTCCATGTAAATGAAGTGTTAAAGATTCAGTTCACCATATCTGCAAAAAAAGACATCGATGATGATTATGGAAGTATTGCAGTAGACTATGAGGGAACAACTCTAGATGGTAGTACAGTTGTAGTATCAAAAAGAAACATGTACAGAATTAAAAAAATCCTCCCCACATAAGCAATATACACAAAGATAATGATGTGTGAAATACTATAACTCTGCTAAAATAATCCCCCATATGCTGAATCAAGAAACATCTTTGCCGCGACTATCAATATTACAGATGATGCCGCTATCTGCAAGAGCCTCTCCCTTATTGTAGGCATTATTCTTGCACCAACAAATCCTCCAAAAAATGAACCAACCGCAAGCATGCCAGCCTGTAAAAAGTCAGGATGCCCCAATATACTGTGCACAACTACACCAGAAAACGATGCAAAAAGTAATATCATCTGCGATGTAGGCGCTGCTCTTTTCATCGCCAAACCCATGCCAGCAATCATCAGTGGTACAAAAATGATACCACCACCAACTCCAAATAAAGAGGATACTATTCCAGCAAAAAAGCTTGCAGCTGCTACAAAGGCTATCATTCCCCTCGATTTATTTTGTCCTTTGATTCCAAGATTTCCACGTAGAAATATGTATGCAACAGATGCTACCAACACTACTCCAAACAATATCTTGAATGCATCTGATGTAACATCACTTGATACAACTGCCCCTACAACTGTCCCCGGGACACTCAAAAGCCCAAGTTTAATTCCAAGTGATGTATCAACCCGGCCCTGTCTGTGGTATGATATGGTAGAAGATACCGCATTACTTAAAACTCCAAACAAGCTATTACTTGTAGCAAGTGCAGGTGGGAATCCCAAGAATATCAAAACAGGTACCACTATAAATCCTCCACCAAGTCCTATTATAGAGCCTGCAACGCCTGCTACAAATCCCAAGGGTACCAACCACAACTGTTCTATCATTATTTCATCATACCTAGTGTTATCAATTTGAAATGACAAACTTCCATAGATTACCCTCAGAGTTTGTAGTTACCTCCAGTAAAAGGCGTTTTCCTGCCAGATTAGATATCTCAGACTTGCTAGTAGCAGACACTCCGCCTTCATGGTGCTCCATGGCAGCATCAACCCAACTAGATACTGTAGAAAATCCACCAGGAGAATCATCCTCCCAGCAAGTGCAAACAAGCGTATCAATCATGACTTTCATGACAGTCTTTAAATCATCTAGCTGTGATGCTGATATATCGGCCTGAATGACACCCAACACATATTCTGGTCTTTGGTTTGAGCCGACCATTTGGATGTTACCTAGAAAGGCACGATTAGAATCAAGCAGTTCAGTGGAGGTGCAGTACTCTATTGAGTTTTGGATTGCATCATCAGAAAAAAACGTACAATATTTTTCAATAGAGAAACCATTTAGTTTCAACGGTGAGGACATGTGGATATCATATTCAACCAACAAGAGTTGTAGTTCCGAGTTAGAGTCATTATATGTAAAGGAGAATTTCTCCACATTAGGATCAGAACGATCGCCTGCAAGCACATATCCAACAGATGCCATCAGTGCAACACCTACAACTGCAAAAATCATGTATGATTTTTTCATGTGCAGATATTTCATAACATTCCAAAGATAAGGTTTTGCAATATCAGATAGAGATTATTTCAAGTTTAGAATCCTTGGTAATATTGAATTTTTCAACGAATCCAGATGTAACCTCTAGGATGTACTTTGCATTTCCACCCGGCACCAAGCTTTGGCATGTAACTGTCTCTACTGCTGTTTTGCACGGTGGAACACCTTCTTCTATATGGACAACATTACCATCAGAGTCAAACCATATCATGTCTAGTGAAAACTGCATATTTAGCATCCATAATGAGTAGAGTCCAGGATCATCAAAGACAAATATCATTCCTTGGTCGTATGGGAGTTGATCTTGGAACATGAGTCCCCTGACGCGTCGCGGTTCCGTGTCGGCAATCTGGACATCTAGGAGCATATCATCAAGCTTGATTACACCCCTAGGGAACTCGACTGATTCTAGCTTTATGTCACTTGGGATAGATAGAACACCCACTACGCCTATAATGACGGCAGCGGCCGCAATTGGAATTAGAACCTGAGTTCTGGTAGTCATGACTATATGAGATATAATTCCTATTAAAAATCAAGTCCTTTCTCCAATTAACCCACCGCGGGTATCATATGGCCCGACATGTGGCATTAGGAGGTTGTTCGGACTTTATTTTCAATACTGACACCGATAATACATTGAATGCAATGTTGATAAATTTCACCCCATTCTATTTACCAATATTCCTAAACCCGTGTTGTGTGTTAATCACCACATATGGATTAAATATCATAGAGTCACCAATTTTACCAAATGATACTGGTGTTGTATGTTGATCACCACAGGTTCATCACCAAATTCAGAGCTTAGATGGATAAAAGATGCCAAAAAGTTCACCGTATCCATAATACCAAACAATACAAGGGTGTTTAGTTACTGCTATACACCAAAACCCATTTTGAAGATGATGAAAAATTCAAATGGCCTCAAATTTGCCAACCAAGATGGACACATCTGGGTCAAGAGCTTAAATTAGCAAAAGCAGTGAATTTTGTCAAGAACCCGATTTATAACAGACTTTTATAAAAGCAATGATAAAACATATTGATTGTCAAACCAATTATTAGATGAAATGGACAGAGTACAAACTATCTTAGAACCTAAACAGATACAAAATATAGACCCTAAGGAT
>JAPOPJ010000155.1 GCA_026712925.1 Nitrososphaerota archaeon | reverse complement strand
ACATATGGCAACCAAATATGAAACATAAATACTGCAAGTTTTACTCCCAATCCTATAGCTATGGCAACAGCTGAGGCCATAACGACATCCTGTGGTATTGATTCTTCACGAATATCTGCAAAGTCAAAGCTTCCAACAGATAGACCGATCATTAAAAAGCCCAACAATAATACTACTGCACCTGCATGCGTCCAAAACAGAAACATTAATCCAATCTTTCTTCTTGGACCATCACCCCATAGTGCGACTAGGAAAAAGCCCGGAATCAGCATTACCTCAAAGAATACATAAAATTCTATCAGATTTGTAGCAAGTACTGTTCCAAGCATCCCCATTGCAAAGA
This sequence comes from Nitrososphaerota archaeon, assembly GCA_026712925.1. Lineage (GTDB taxonomy): Archaea > Thermoproteota > Nitrososphaeria > Nitrososphaerales > Nitrosopumilaceae > JAPOPJ01. Next base: position 4,161 of record JAPOPJ010000155.1, on the reverse strand, counting down.
CCAGATATAGTGCAAAGTAAAGACCAGACTTTGCATTTACATAATTTGAAAGAGATGATGATTCCACCAAAGTCTGACTAGTGGTATGGACTTGCTTTTGCTCTTCTTCATATTGTTCATGAAACTTGTGAATCATGTATGGCTTTGAGTATAATGCCAAAATAGTACATAATACGTAAATCATTATTGCAAACGGCGAGGCAAGACCATCAAGCAAAAAGCCAAACTCTCCAAATGCACCAGTCCATGGATAATGCTCTTCATACGTTCCATCAAGGGATGCAGTAATTACCAATATTGTCGTATATAGTAGTACGGCAAATGTAAACCACATAGCAGGTGTAGGACCGGACTTGCGCCCGATAATATATGCAACAGGTGAAAGTAATAGGGGCAGGAATACTGCCTGCAATAGTGCATACTCCATTATCCTTTCAGGCTCCTAAAGTCTGCAATGTCAATGTTATTGTACATTCTATATGCTACGATAATCAACGATAATCCTACTGCAACCTCAGCAGCTGCAATGGCAATAGAAAATAGTGCAAGTGTCTGGCCTCCGCTGTGCGGAAGAAAGCGCCCAAATGCAACCATGTTAAGATTTGCAGCATTAATTATAATCTCTACTGCAAAGAGCATTCTAATTGCGTTACGCTTTACAGATAAACCATAAATTCCAATGGCCAATAATGCCACAGAGACTAGTGTAAAGTCAATTAGCTCGTTGCTCATCAGTAATATCCTCCCTTCTTGCCAGAATTAGTGCGCCTATTACAGAGCCTGCTAGGATTAGACCCATTAGAATTAGTGCAGGCCAATAGTATGTTAAAAAGTCAGCACCAATATCTCTAAAGTCAACAGCAGGCTCATCAGTTGTGATTGTCTTTATTCCAGAATCCATTATTACAGCACCCAAAGATAGCATGAATACAAGCATAAGTCCAATGCCTGCAAACTTTCTCCTCCTGTCTTCGACTTTTTTAAATATTAATTCCCTCTTGACTAGCATTACAGTAAATAAAATCAACACTGCAATAGAGCCAACATAAACTGCAATCTGAAACATTGCAACAAACGGCGAATCTAGTAATAAAAAGAATCCTGCCACACCACCCGGAGTCCCCATTAGAGCTATTGAGCCATAAATTAATGAGCGCAGCTCAAGTGCGGCAATTGCAGAGCCAATAGTAATCACAGATAATGCAAGAAACGCAGCATCAGCCATGAGTCGCACCTCTGTCGGTAATTTGAATTTCTGAATCCTGTGAGACGTATGGTTTTACTTGTAGTTGAGCCGGTGTGTATATCAGACCTTCTTTTGTAAATGATGATAGCTCATAGTCATTTGTCATGTATAGTGCATAAAATGGACATGCATCAACGCATAATCCGCAAAAGACACACTTGCCATAGTCTATTTGTGGCATGATGGATTTTTTGTTCTGCTTTCTCTCTTCGGGAACTTTGACCATAGCTATGGCTTCAGCTACACCTTCACATGCAATAGAGCATAGCTGACATCCTGTACAGTGGTCATGAAATAGCATGTGCCTTCCCTTGAGGCCTGCAATACCAACACCAGTAGATGGATCAAACTGATATCCATCGCCGGCAAACTTTAGTTTCTCCTCAGGATAGCGAAGTGTAAACCTCTTTACTGCAAGATGTTTTACTCCAGAGTTTAGTGCCCTTATAATGCCGCTTGCAGTTCCCATTACAACATCCCTCCAGGCCCCAAGACTCCAGCGTAAATCAGAGCCAAGGCTATAAACATGTTAACAAACGCAAGCCCGATTAGTTTGGTCCAGCCAAGGCTCAATAGCATATCGACTCTTATTCGTGGAAATACACCCCTTGGGAGCAGTATGAAAAATATCACGCCGACAGTTTTTAGTACAAACCACAATACACCATTTAGCACCTCTTGTGTGAGAACAGGCAGTCCAGGTAGTTGAGCAGTAACTGGCCCAAGAGGAATGCCATCAGTGATTATCTCTTGTGGGAATGGTGGCCATATCATAGGACCATGCCAGCCGCCAAGGAACATGACTACAAACAAGGCAGCAAAGGCATATAATTTTAGGTATGTTCCAAGTTGAACCAGACCATACATCATGCCAGAAAATTCTGTAAGCCAACCTGCAACAATCTCGCTTTCTGCCTCTGGCAAGTCAAATGGTATCCTTTCTAATTCTGCAAGCATGGTAATAAAGAATACAATTGCACCGATTGGTAGAAATATTATCCATGGAAAGTTTGCCTGACTAGCTACAATCTCAGAAAGGTTTAGTGTTCCAGTTAGAATTACAGCACCAAGTAGTGATAGAATTAATGGAATTTCAAAAGAGACCATCTGGTATAGTGCACGTATTCCTCCGATGAATGGAAATTTGCTGTTTGCAGACCATGCTGAAAGGATGGTAATAATTGGGAAAAATCCAATCACTGCAAATACTGCAATCAAACCTACATCAACATCAGCCACAACCCAACCAGGTGCTACTGGAATGAGTGCTACAAATGCAGCAGCTGTTGCAACAAATAGAACAGGAGCTGCCCAAAATAGTGGCTTGTCTGCCTTTGCAGGAATTATAATTTCCTTTGAGATTAGTTTTAGGCCATCGCCCATGAGTTGTAGTATGCCTTCCATCTTACCACAGTAAAATGGGCCTACTCGCAGCTGCATCTTTGCAAGCATTTTTCGCTCTACAAAGATGGTACCGGCGGCAATTAATGCAGCAAAGCCAAATCCGGGAAAGGCGGCAATTCTAAAAAAGTCTGTAGCCATTAGTGCTTTGATTATGGGTATTATTCTTGACGGATCAGCAATCCACGTCAATGCAAGAAATGGTGTGAGTAATTCCCCGTCAATTACAGGCATTTCTACATAAAATAGTACTACCTGGACTGCAGGAATGCCAATGAGAGATAGTAAAAGTACAGTCCAAAATAAATTATCTAAAATTACTTTGAGAAATTCACTTAGACGAAACTTTGGTGCAATAACTGACATTTATCTATCTGCCTCCACTGGCCAATAGTTCAGACTCCAATAAACTGATGGCATGTTTCCAAGCTTTTCACCCTTGAGAAGATATGGCAGTGCTATCAAATTCCTAAATGAGCCTACGCTGAGTTTTACTCTGTATGGTTCTGGTTTTTTATCAGATACAATATAACATCCAAGTGCACCACGTCCGGATTCTACACGTTTGTAAACAGAGTCTAGTGCACCTTTTGGATTTGGTTTTAGTTTTGTGCGAACAGAGCCAGACTTTGGCATTTTTTGTAGTGCGTGTCTTATAATACGACAACTCTCCATCATGTCAAGCCATGGTATTTTAGAGCGAGCATAAGAGTCGCCAGATTTCATAGTATGGACATCAAAGTCCATCTCATCATATACATCGTATGGTTCTTTCTTTCGCACATCATAATCCACACCGCTAGCTCGAAGAACAGAACCGGTAGTACCAAGTCGTATGGCATCCTGTCTTGATAAAACTCCAGTGTCAGCAGTTCTAGAGATTAGTATTGGGTTGTCATAGAATATATCAGCATACTCTTTTATACGCTTTTCAAAATAGTTTACCTGACGCAGACATACATCCTCAAAGTTTGCAGGCAAGTCATTGCGGACACCGCCGGGCACAAAGTGTGCATGTGTTACCCTAGCACCAGACATTTTTTCCATCAAGTCTATTAAAAATTCCCTATCACCGGCTGGCCACATGAACATTGTAGAATGGCCTAGGAATATTCCATATATTGCAAGCCAGTACATTGTATAGATGCATCGATTTAACTCTGCTGCTATAACGCGCAGATACTTTGCACGCTCTGGTACTTCAATTCCAAGTAGTTCTTCTGCACCCAATACGTATGGATATAAAATATTGCACGAGTCATGAATTACCGGTCGTTCTAGATGGGGTATGTTTGTGATATAGTTTCGATATTCTGCCATCTTTTCTTCGCCCCGGTGTACATAGCCTGGATCGGGATCACATGCTACTATATAATCACCATCAATTTGCACTATAATCCTCATGTGACCAGAGCCAGGATGCTGTGGCCCTACATTGAGGGTCATTATTCTTTCATCTACTTTGCGTAATGCAAGTCCTGGTGGTAGTTCGGCAGTCATGGTTATCGTCCCTT
>JAPOPJ010000297.1 GCA_026712925.1 Nitrososphaerota archaeon | reverse complement strand
TCTGTTGATGGTTCTGTTGATGGTTCTGTTGATGGTTCTGTTGATGGTTCTGTTGATGGTTCTGTTGATGGTTCTGTTGATGGTTCTGTTGATGGTTCTGTTGATGGTTCTGTCGCCGTGTTGTTTTTGTTTTCGTTAAATTCGGATAAAATATCCTCAACATCCTTGAATTTATCAGAGTTACTCAATTTAACAATCCCACACTTCAAATTTTGGCTTGCTTTTATTTATTATTTAGGGTAAAAAGGCTCTTCCCCAAATTTGGAGCTTGGATGGCCAAAAGATGTCAGAGTTTATCACATCAATAATACCAAACACAGCAAGAATGGCCATATACTACACACCAAAGCCCATTTTGAGGATACTAAATAATCCAAAACCGCCTCAAATTTGTCATTCAAGACGGACATATCGCACTGTTTCACTGAATCAGCTTATTTCAAACACGTCTCTGCTAGAATTATCCTGACTATTCACAATATCAAGATGCTCTAATCCTTTAGATAGTCTGCAAGTATTTTTTCCAGTTCAGAGTCAGACTTGCACTTTTGGATTCTATTTACCAGTGATTCCTCCTCAATTTCATAGCAGTTTAGAAAATCTTGTGAGTCCTTGAACAATAAAAGTGCCTTGTTTTTAAATATGCAGTGATATAATTTTTCTTTCTCCATCAGTTCGGGCTTTATTTTTACACCATCATTGTTTGCAGACACGGGATAATCCACGAGTATAGTACGATGGAGTGATATTTAGGTGAATGTGCAAAACTGTAATAATCGGCAATGTGAGTAAAAAACATTGGGGGCTAGAATAGTTTTCCACATAGATTTTGATTATTTTTATGCACAATGTGAAGAGTTACGAAGACCAAAGCTAAAGACAAAGCCCGTATCGGTATGCATGTTTTCAGATAGAGGTGGGGACAGTGGTGCTATTGCAACTGCAAACTATACTGCAAGGGAGTTTGGTGTAAAATCAGGCATTCCAATTTCCTTTGCAAGAAAAATGCTAAAAGATAGAAAAGATGCAATCTTTCTTCCTGCGGACTTTGACTATTATTCTGATATTTCAGAAAAAGCCATGAGTATAATGGAAGAGTTTGCAGATATTTTCGAATACGTAGGAAGAGATGAAGCCTACTTGGATGTGACAAAGCGAACCGACTCTGACTTTGGCAAAGCAGGTTATTTGGCTCAGCAGATAAAAAATGCAATTAAAAACAAACTAAAACTAGGCTGTTCTGTAGGCGTATCTCCAAACAAGCTGCTTTCAAAAATAGCATCAGATCATCATAAACCTGATGGCCTAACAATAGTACCTCCAGAAAAAATTGAGGCATTTTTAGAGCCATTAAAGATAAGAGCAATTCCAGGAATTGGAAAGAAATCTGAGGAATATTTTTCCCAAATGAACATTCAAACTGTAGGAGAATTAAAAAAACTAGACGTATTCTCACTAAATCGAGAATTTGGAAGAAAAACCGCGTCATACATCTTTAATGCCGCAAGAGGCATAAGTGATGAGCCTGTAAAAGAAAAAAAACCCAGCAGTCAATACAGCAAAATCATGACTCTAAAAAAAGACTCTAAAGAATATGAATTTCTCCTCGAGAACACCATATCCCTTTGCTGTGAGCTGCACGAAGTAATCAAGAAGAATGGACGGTTGTTCAGATCTGTGGGAATGCAGTTTGTGCAGTCAGATATGTCAAGTAAGACAAAATCGAGATTACTGAAAAATCACACAGCAAGTCTTGGGGAATTGCAAAAAACAGCACAGCAACTCCTCAGAGAAGCCCTAGAGGATCAGACTAAAACAGTCAGGAGACTAGGAGTCAAGGTTTCAGAACTTTCAGAAGGTAAAGGACAAAGTGACATTACAAGTTATTTTTAGATAGTTTACGTCATATCAGGATGATTCCAGTATGTGGTGAAATTCAAGATGATGACTCCAAATACAACCTATCATCCAATAAATCACCCAAACTATCATCTAACCCATCATCCAACATATCACCAAACCATGATACCAGTTACATACAACACATACAGTAGAATAAAACCAACAAGATATAGTACTTGTTACATGCTATTTCTCAGAAAGTGATTTTTCTTGCGATTCTAGTTTTTTTATCCTCCTAGTCTCAACTAGTACTACAATAAGCAAAAATACAAACAACCAAGGTAAGAACATTATCTCGCCGGCAATCTCGTGAAATGCTTCCCATTTTTGGGCATCTGTGGTAACTTTTAGTGCATACCAAGACAGGGAGAATATCCGGATCATGTTGACTATTATAGTCCCTACAATACCAACCACAAAATACACTGACTTTCTCCTACGTGGGATATTCATCTTGAGCAAGAATGCACCCATTACTAGGGAATAGATTATGACACTATGGACTCCGGCAGATGGCCAGAATACTTGGAGTGCCATTGCACCATGATCGCCCCTCAGAAACATTACATTATCACGTGCAGTAGCAATGCCCAAATCCAACACGCTGATTAGCCAGACGTTTGCCTGAACCAGGTATGGTACCACATATTGGAGTGGTCCCAGTGTATCATACGGAAAGAAGGCATCAAGTGAGAGAATTATACCACTCCCTACTAGAAAGATTGGGCCAGCAGGAGCTATTCGTATCCACCGCCTGCCAAAAAATATTGTTAGTGATACCATTACAAATGCGGCTAGAATAAAAAAGTCCCACATCCATGTCCAAGAGTGGATTAGTTGTACATTGTAAGATTCAGCCGATGCCAAAAGATAGTCCCTCAGTCCCATTTCTAGACTGACAAAGTATAGAATTGTAATTACTGCCAGTGGAATCACAGAGATCAGACTTTTCCTTGTTATTGCTATTCGCAATCCAACTAATTCAGCAACAATAAACACCAATGCAAACAGAAATCCACCCCTACCTTGGTTCCAGCTAAAGGTAAAGCTGTCAGAGAATACTACTAGTGTGAATAGTATCGGGCTGGCTATAATTGATATTCCAAGCACCAGATTCCAGTTCCGCATGAAACGATTGCATATTTCGGTTAATAAATATCCCAGCTTGAAATATGAGGTACATTATTGATGCATTCTTGCATATATTTTTGAATGTGTTTTTGCATTCTTGTCTTCTAGGTGTAGTTTTGGCAATTCCATTATACAAAGCACGATTTGTGCACTGATAATTGTATCACTCAAACAGAATATTTTATCATATATGATACACCTGACAAATGAATCCAAAACTCAATTGTATTAAAAATAGTCTGAAATTGTTTTTTGCTTTAGCATGCGAATTATTTTTCCCCGTGAAAGCCATTCCAATTTACCAACATTCATGGGTTTTGTGGCCAAATCCAAGGCATGGTCAAAATTTTCTGCAAAGCTTGGAGAAATAGACATGGCATGACGGATTCCCTCCCGCACTTGCCACACACCTACAGGAATGGCATATTCAGGTAATATTTCACGCAATATCACCACACCAGACTGGATTTTTTTTCTAGAAAGATATTCAACAACTCCTAGTTTTGCGGCAAAGTATGCCCCAGCAATAGCAGGCCGGTGGCCAATTCCCCGCGCATCCTCAGAGTCAGACCCAAATCCCAATATCCCATGCGAATACCATGCCTCAATCATCTCATAGACCCATCGGTGAGGGAATAGTACCACAGAGAACAAGTTCCCAAGATGTGCATATGAGAAAACCCTGCACGAATCAATTACAGGATAGTTTAGAATCTCATCAGTCAGATGCTTTGATATGATATCATCAGTAGCTGTAATGCTCCATTTTGTCGGGACTAGTCTTCGTTTCTGACCCAACATTCCCATACTAAAACATCTTTGGATTTTAGAGATATCAATCCCAGAATTATACAAACTCATGACTGCATCCTGTGACTTTAGATCCCGGTCATAGAATATTTTTTCAATTGGTGCAGTTGAAGATGATCCGGAAAATTTTACATTTTTTATCTCGCCCACGGGACCAAAAGGTGCACTTTGTCCATCAAGGGATACAGCCGGGGCAGGAATTTTATGAAACTCTAAATCAGAATCAATTGACTTTGATGACATTGTAATTTCCTGTAGATTCTCAACATATCTACCCTCAACATCATGGATTGAAACTTTTTGTACGCCACGAATTAGGTTTAATCTAAAGTTTACAATCTCTTCTAGTGTTTTACCGGTCCATTTTTCAGGACTGTCAAGGATATGAGTATCGCCATGAATCGGTGGAACCATCGGCCCTACAAAGACTTTGGGGTAATTGTACGAGCCGATAAAAACAGAAGGCGGTGTAGAACCACTGACAGAATCAGAAGAGAATAAATTCCCATATTTTGAAAGGTTTTCGTGCCATTTGGCCAAGATTGATTTTCGTATATCCTCAGAGGTGTTTTGCAACAAATTCATCTTGGTATATTATTCCTATTAACCTGTCTGATGTGATATATTGACAGTGAATGTATTATATCCAAACAGGAATATGCGAGATTCCAGATATCATACTAGTTTTTGTATCTAAAGTGTCAATATCTATACTATATCACTGTAGTCATCAAATACACAAAAATGATCGCATCAAAGATAAATACAATGGCTATACAGTTTGTTTATGAGTTTAGGTAGATCATTTTCTGAGATAAAAGTTAAAGATGTAATGTCTAGAAATTTGATAGTGGCTGATCCTGCTACAACTGTTTTTCAAATAGCAAAGATGATGGAGCAGGGAATAGGCGCAGTGCTAGTCAAGAAAGATACTAAACCCGAAGGAATAATCACAGACAGAGATTTTGCAATAAAGGTGGCAGTAAATAACATGCCAATGGATACTACTGTAGACAAGGTTGCATCATACCCCTTACAGACAATAGGCATGGACGAATCCATCGCAGATGCAGCAGCTATAATGGCCACAAAAAAGATTAGAAAGATAGCAGTGGTGGATGGGGATTCAGTTATGGGGATAATCACATCAACGGATCTAGTCAACAAGATGGCAAGTTAATACCGAGAACGGTTTTGTATGATTCGTGCCAATAATGGAATGGGGTAATTTGGTCAGAGTTCATATAATGTGCACTATATCATAAAGATACAATATGAGCAAGAATTTTTGGCATGATGTCGAGACAGGCACTGATGTTCCAGAGATAATCAATGTCATAGTTGAGATCCCAAAGGGCTCCATGAACAAGTACGAGTATGATAAAAAACACAACATGATAAAGCTTGATAGGGTCTTGTTCTCACCATTCCACTATCCCGGAGACTATGGAATAGTCCCACAAACTCTCTCAGAAGACGGAGATCCACTTGATGCACTCACGCTAGTTACAAATCCCACATATCCCGGGATTCTGATTGAGGCTAGGCCAATAGGACTACTCCAGATGAAAGACGACGGCAATATAGATGACAAAATAATATGTGTCTCAACTAATGATCCCAGATATCTTCACACATCAGACATTACAGATATGGAAGAGCACTATAGATCAGAAGTAGCACATTTTTTTCAAGTGTACAAGGATTTGGAGGGCAAGAAAGTTGAAATCATGGGGTGGAAGTCAGCATCAGAGGCAAAAAAAGTCATAATAGAATCAAACAAAAGATACAAAGATACCTTGAAAAAATACTAATACGGTATGGAAAAAAAATGCGAACATTTTTCATCTGAAAAGGAGGACATCATACCACAAACCAAAGGATGTGAGAGATGTGATACAGAGCATCTGCCGTTTGTAGCCCTGAGGATGTGTCTAACATGCGGGCATGTTGGATGTTGTGACTCTTCAGTTGGAAGACATGCAACAAAGCACTTCAAAGATACCGGGCACCCTGTAATGGTCGCAGTCCAAGAGAATCCTTGGAGATGGTGCTACATCCATGAGAAATATTATTAGATTCTTTTGGAAATAGTACAAGTGGTATAATTCATACAATATTTCCACAAAGTATAGCAATACGCATAAGTTTCTGTACATGGCATTTTAGGACTATCAACATGTATGATGCCTATTATCTGTGGAATATACAAAAACACAAGACAAAATACGTGGGAAATTAAAATTCAAATTAATTCATATCTATACATATCACATTGGAAAAAAATTCAGGCATCATGATACATACAAACTCAAACTATTCGTACAATCATTGTTTTTGTGCAGGTTTAGACGATACCTAGTGTGATACAATGTCTGGATTTGGCAGTGTACCACCCATCTTTATGAATGGCCGCATGATTTCTTTTGGCGGTTTTCTCTTACAGAATTTTTTAAAATCATAATCAAACTGGTGTGTCCAGATAAACTCACACACTGCTGCCAGATGTGCATTCTTGTCTGCATAGCGTACAGAATGATTCATTGCACGTTTGAGTACGCTCCATACGTCCTCTACGGGATTCAGATATGGATGTCCTGCAGGATACCACAAAATAATAATATCGCGTTCTGCAAAGAATGTTTTTGCATCTTGGGATGTATGCCACGGTGCCTGGTCTAGTATCAGAACCATCTTGCCTACCTTTCTGTACACCTTGTCGATGTGTTTTAGAAAAGAGATGGTGTTGACAGTCTGACAGTGATCAAAAAACTTTCTACCGTCTTGTGTCAGACTACATAACATTGAGAATCGAGTATATCCTCCACTCCACAACATGAATATGCGTAGGCACGTCTTTGCCCAATATTTTGCAGTCATTGTAGCGTCTTTGAAATGTGATTCATCCTGTGTTACAATTGCATATCCCAACTTTGTATATCTTGCAATCTTTTGATACAGGCTAGCTCTCCATTTTTCCACCTCTTCCATTGATGCTCTATTAACCATTATTGGCTGTGTCTTTTTTCTAGAGCATTCCCACTGTTTGACATATCGTCTTA
>JAPOPJ010000237.1 GCA_026712925.1 Nitrososphaerota archaeon | reverse complement strand
TTTGGAATTTCATCTATACCATAATATGCTCCTGCAAGTTGGCCATATACGGCACCTGTCGTGTCTGCATCATCCCCAAGGTTTACTGCCATCAGACATCCATCACGAAAAGACGAACTATTGTAAAACGCCCAGAGTGCAGCTTCGAGAGATTCTACCACGAATCCACTTCCTTTGATTTGTGGTGGATTGAGTCTCTTAAATGAGCCTAGTCTAATATCCTCAATCTGACTTGTCAAGGGGTTTTTTATCCAATAGTCCGGAGCTGGTTCGTATTCTTGTGAGAGAATTTCTTCCTTGTCCATTCCTAGAACACTCCCACATATCAAAGAGCCCAAATATCTGCACGCATCGACTGCAAGTACACTTGCATGTGTTGTTTGTGAACTCTTGCCAGACATAGATGTGGCAGTTACTGGATCATCTGCAAAGAAAAGCGGGACAGGGGCAAGACGCATTATAGAGCCATTTCCTGATGTTGTAGGGTCACTAGAACCACAGTATGGCTTGTGAGTTTCTTGAAATTTTTCCAGTGCAGTCTGTGTCGTAAATCCTATGTCAAAACATGCTCCAGTACTGCTCATGTATCCTTCATTATACCAAAGGATATATCGTTCAAGCTGATCAATGGGATCAAATGATTTTTTTTCCACCAAACTTGTTGCTAGACATAAAGCCATGGATGTATCATCTGTCCACTGTCCGGGTTTTAACCCAAATGAACCACCACCTATCATATCATCTATTGGAATGAATGAACCTGGTTCTGAAAACTCTAGAGGCATTCCCAAGGCATCGCCTACGGCAAGCCCTGTTAGACATCCCTTATAACGATCAATTCTTTCTACTTTGCAGTATGTCATTTAGTGTCTCTGGTTTTTGAATGCCGCATATTATACTTTCAAATAATATTGTGTCAAAATGTTGTTCTAAAATATTATAATGTACGTGATGAGAGATTCCTTTTGAATCTGAAATATTTGATGGAGCCTACGATTTTATATCACTACCATTATGATAATCTACACTAAGTGACAACTTTCCTGCTGAAGATCAGGAATTAATGACATTTGATAGGATTAACCCCAAATGATTTTCATTGATTTTTTAGAAAAGAACTCTAGATCTCTTTCTACGTTGTCAGTTGTAAGGTGTTCTAGTTCTTCCATGTTGTAATCATGATATACCATATAGTATAAAAGATTGTAACCAAATAAAAATATAAAATTGTATGGGCCCAAAGGGCTTCGATCCCTTGACCATTGGATTAGAAGTCCAACACTCTATCCATGCTGAGCTATGAGCCCAAAAATCCACCGCAATCTGCCATTTTAAGGGTTTAGAGTCAGGTGTATGGTATCTGCCTAGCTTTTACATGGTTCTATCTTGACATGGTTCTATCTTGACATGGTTCTGCTTTGAATCGCAAGAATGTTTCTTTCAGTGATACACATTACTATAATCTTACGTAGAATGTAAATTATCAATGATTATAGTACCGAAATGCGTGTGTTTATCATGCATTCTGCCTTGTGGGTTGCAGACTATATAGCTGCAATAGGGGGTGGTGAGTTAACACCACTACACATACTCAAGATGACGTACATGTCACATGGGTATGTCTGGGGTATATCTAAACACAGGCTCATATCTGACAATGTAGAGGCATGGAAATACGGGCCAGTTTACCCAACAGTGTATGAGGCATTCAATACCTATGGCAACAATCCAGTCAAGTCTCTTCATTTTTGTGGGACTATACTCTCAAAGAAGAATATGGTGGAGAAACGTATCATAAATTTGGAATCTGTATTTGATGAAAAAGAAAAGGAAGTAATTTACAATGTCATAAAAGCATATAGTGACTGGACTGGCGGTGAACTCATAGCACTAATGCATCAGAAAGGCACCCCATGGAGACGGCATTACATCAAGAATTATACTGGAATTGTAATACCTGATGAGGATACAAAAAATTATTACACACAGTTAGTAAATGACCGACGATAGCAATCTGTTCATTTAGTGAGAGAATCAAAGCATTACTTTAGTAAGAAACTATGAATCTCCTGCTCATGATATTGCAAAGTATTGTCGCTACTTGTGTGTGGGTTTGTATTTGATATGTGTGATTTAATTTGTTAAATTCAGATGTTACACAAATAGCTACATTCTATCTTATCGTCTGAGTAATCTACGTGTATTCTCAAGTCTGCTTAGAATTACCCATGCTACAATTACTGGTGCTATGATGTATAATCCTGCCACTGACAGTATGGTTATAGTTCCAAGTGTAACTACTGATGCTTCAGAGTCTGGGTCTGCTATTGACATTATCCCAAGAATGTGGACTGCTGGTGTTATTGCTGTCCTGACAAGCCATCGTATCTCAGAGCTTTCCCTTTCAAGGTCTGCAATCTCTGGGGAGAAAGAATAGTAAAACGTATTGAATCCTTCCATAAATGATGTGCCAGCATTGGTCTGTAGTATGTCACTTCGCACTTCGCGCAATGACTGAATCTGCGGGGCAAGCTCACTTCCAAATGCGGCAGTTGCAATCAGGCATCCACCACCTTCCTCAGTAGTATCATTCATCATGTCTGTATCATCCATCATGCCAAATGCATTTTCATTCCATGTTAATGTGTCTGTTACTGTGCTATAGTTTCCCGTATGTATCCATTCGTTGTTCTCTAATTGCCAGATTACAAAGTTGCTTGATGCAAGGTCGCCAGCTTCATTTAACACTATTTTACCTAGTGCACCATCACGCTCTTCTAAAACGCCCGGCATTGCAGCTGTAACCAAATCAGGATCAGTAGAGTTTGCCGCATGGATAGAGAGTGCTAGTGCCCAAGCAGCTTCGTATGCAGATATGGAGTAAATAATGGGTTGTCTGCCAATCGTCTCAAATATGTGCTCTGCAACTTTATCATATGTTGGGTTTTCTGGAGGGCTAAGCAAAGAGATGGAAATTTGTGAGTCAAAGAACTCTGAAGAAATGCGGTCACTTCCCTCACCGCCCACATTAACTAGTGTGTCAATTCCCACCCATTTGAGTCCAAAGAGATTTTCGTATTGGTATGTGTACTGGGCTATGTGGACACCTTCTGAGAATGTCAAGAGTAAAATGCCTATTTTGTCGCGGTCAACTGTCTCTGAAAGTTTTTCAACTTGGTCTGAGAGGAGTGCAATCTCGGTGGAAAATTCTACTGCTTCGGGATTATACCTAATGCCGTCATGGAATGTACCACCGTTCATTTCAAAATCTATCTTTGTAGCTTTAGTCATATCATCACCCCAAGCATCACCTCTCCAGACTGGTATTACGTGAGTTACTCCCATTTCCTCAAAGATTTTAGCATTTACTGGAGCTTGATGCGAAGAGTCTGGAACGAATCTGAATATGTAATCTCCCGGAATTGCAAGTGTTGTGGCCATTGAACCATATGATACCATAAGCATCTTGTTTGATGTCGCATACCCCATTACATTGCTCAGTTCTGCACTAGAGTAAGTTCCTATAACTAGGTCCACTCCGTGTGCCTTGATTGCCCCAATACTCTCTAGGGCAATAACTGGGCTTGTCTGGGTGTCCTCTATTATCAACTCAAACTCCCAATCGGCTCCCTGTTCTTGCAGGTACTGGTTTATCTCTGTCTCTGCAAGATCCAATGTAGCGCGTATGTCTTGGCCGTGGCCAGAACCATCGCCTGTAATGGGGAGAAGTGCTCCTACTTGGATTGTTCCCTCAAGGGGCTGCTCATCAGTCTGAGCAACTGCTGTCCCTACAGATAAGGCAAGCAGGCATGTTGCAAAAACTAGGAAAAAGCGAATATTCACAATATCATCACAATATACTGTGATAAATGCATTTTGTATCTACAAATTTGTTGCGCAACTCTATTTTCGGGCACAGAAAATACCCCTGTAAAGATAGCCTCAGGTAAGGTTATGCAACAGACTCGTATCTGCCCAAAGATACCATATCCCCAAAGATACCATATCCCCAAAGATGCCATATCCCTAAAGATATGATATGTTTAGAGCCACTTTTTATTGTGTTTGTCTCTTTCCATCTTGAAGAGGAATTGTTGCGCATGACCTGCATGAGGTCCAAAATACTCTACTGCCATATCATGTATTATATCATATTGTTTCTCAGTAATTGATTTTGTATTTATCTCAAAGTCTGGATAATATTCCTGCAAAATTCTAAGTACCCATCTGTCAAGTGGAAATGCCTCATCCATTTCAAGTGAGAATAGCAAGATACAGTCTGCAACTTTATTACCTACACCGGGGATATCACAAAGGTACTTTCTTGCCTCATGGTATTTCATTTTTCCTGCATCCTCTAAATTGATGGTTCCATCTGAGATCATTTGAGCAGCGTGTTTTACGTATTTTGACCTATATCCAATTCCACATTTTTGTATCTCTGCTAGGGATGCATGTGCAAGAATATCAGGTTCTGGAAATAGGAAAAACTCTAGTCCGTCAAATTCAACCATATTGCCAAATTTCCTACATAACATTTTCAGACCAGCCTGTATCTTTTGAATGCTGGCATTAGTTGAGGTGATAAAAGTTATCATACACTGAAATGTGTCTTGTTTTAACAGCCGCAATCCTGGATATTGCATCATTGCATCACATACCCTCTTATCTCTTGAGATGGATTTTCTCACTATTACATCATCCCTAGATGTCCCAAAAAAGTCTGTCACACCACCACAAAACGACTCCACCACTCCCATACCATTACACTTTAACACATCTTGTCCGTTTATGCCGTACCAGAATTTACCACATTTTTGCCACAAAAAAACTTGGCCGCTGTTTATTGTCTGCTCTAAGTTTATTCTAGATGGCAATTCATACAGATATGGTCTCGCCTACTGATGGTGCATGTGCATCTAACCCAAATTCTTGGTTTATCTCTTCTGCAAACTTTTGACACGATATCTCATCGCCGTGAACTGTGAGTACCTTGGGGTTTCCTCGTATTCCTTTTATGAACTCAAACATCTCGCTTCTGCCAGAATGGCCAGAGAATTGGAATTGTTTTACCTCTGCTTCAACATTGAGGTCTTTGCCTCTAGTAGATACTTTGCCAGTATCCAAAAGCTTTTTCCCTGGCGTGCCTTCACCCTGATATGATACCATAGCAATTCCGTTTTTCTTGTCAAAGGAAAGTTCTTGCAAATAATATACGGCATTTCCGCCTACTAACATTCCTGCTGGAGATATAACTACACAAGGCTCTTTGAGGGCTTGCCTCCTGTGTCCATGAGTTTTCACTGCTGTGGATTTGTTTATCGCATCTGCAAATACCTTGGGGTCTCTAAGATAATCAGGGTGCCTAAATATTACCTCGTTTACCTTTAGTGCCATACCATCCATTATTATCCTGTGTTTAAAGTTGGCATTTCTCAAAACACATGCAATCTCTTGTGAGCGTTCTACTGAAAATGATGGAATAAAGAGAGTTCCCTTTCTGTCTATTACTTCATTTGCAAATTCTACTAGTGCTTTTTCTGATTCAGACCTTGGTATCTGTTCTGTCTGCGAATATGTACTCTCTGTAATTAGTAAATCAATATCACCTATATCCAAATCGGCATTACGTAACATTCTTGAGCCTGATGTTTTAATATCACCGGTGTAAAAGATTTTTTTCTTGTTAGACTCTACAAGTACCGTACTCCCGCCTATTACATGCCCTGACTCTCTGAGTTCAAAACTAATATCACCCTTGCGCACCTGCTGTCTAAATCCTATCTCTTTTGTGCTTCGTATCATTTTGTTTACCTCCTGCCAGTCAAACGGGTGGGCGTGCTTTTCTATCTTTAACATATCCTCGATAAGCAGCTTTGAGAGGTCTATTGTAGGCGGTGTGGCATATACGTCAGTCTTACTACTCACAAATAAGGATGGGACATTGCCAGAGTGGTCTAGGTGGGCATGTGTAATTACTATACCATCAATATCCTTGGGTTTTACGTGCTGTGGGTATGTAGGTGGCGTGCCTCGTCTTCCAAACATCACACCATAATCAAGTAAAATGCTGGCCTCATCCCCTTTTACCAAGAATCCAGACCTTCCTACCTCATTAGCCGCGCCAAGAACTTTTACATCCAAGAAACATCATGCGTATGGACTTGCGTTAAAACCTTCCCATGATGTGGTCTTGTATTGTATATTCTGCGGAATCTACAAAAGCTTTAATTAGTGCAAGCTAAGATCCGATTCACATGGGAAGAAGCTTCCAAGAGTGGTTGAGCCAACAGGATCAAAGCGTCGTAGCCAAGACACGTGCAGGCGACGAAGCTAACAAGCCACTCCTCAACCAAATTAACTGGATTTGGGTTCACAACCTGATGAATAAGAAGGCAGATCTGAATCCATCTTCAGCTGAACTACTTGACTGGGTAACATCTGGTCAAATAGACGCAATGAGAAAATAAACGTGCAAAACACGTTTCTTTTTGTTTTTTAAATTATTTTACAAGGGGATTCTGCGCATACATACAGGTATAGTTTATGGTGTCTAGTTTGGGCTGTTTGGTTTGGTGTGCTTTGGTGTTTAGTTTGGTGTTTGGCTGTGTATGGGAGTGTGAGTATTTCATAACAGGGTTATGAATTTCGATCATGGTTTAAATAGTAATCACGCAGATGTTATCTTGTAATGCCAATAGCAATACTTCCAGACATCGATGAGCAGAGATGTATCGGTTGCGCGCTTTGCGTGGAAATCTGTACATCCCTTGGTCCTGATGTCCTTAGAGTAAAACCAGTAGAAGGCTGGAAGAGAGGTAAGGCATTTGTCTTTTATCCAGAGAGATGTATCTCTGACGGCGCATGCATCGGCGTGTGTCCGACAAAGTCAATCTTTTGGATGAGACCAATGAATTATACTGCTGGACAACCAGTACCTCTTCACAAAGACGGTGTCTTCGTAAAAGGCTGGGCAGAAGACGCAGCCCTGTAATAGGTTTGCATCTGCACGCTTTTTTTATTTTTTAATTTTAAACTTTTTTGTACCTGCCGGAACCATTTTCATAAAGTGTCGCAGGAACTTGTCACTACTATCATAGTGTATCTCTGTGAATTTGTTATTATCTAGGAATTGCATCAATGCATCTCCAAATGCCGTATAGTCGCGTGGATCAAAGTTAATTCTTGCAGTTTCGTGGTGTGCCGCAGGAAATATGTCTGATATTTCTATAGGTATGATACCCAAGTGCGGACTATACTGGCAGAATTGGATGGCACTATCTTTTTTAAATTTACTTTTAATGGTTTTATAATCCTGAGATAAATATGCAGGCTTTATTTTTGGTGTTTTGGTTATGACTAGCTTTTTCTTGGTTGATTTGAATTTTGCAGCTATGGCTCTATAGTTTTGCACCTCTGGACGGAACTGGTCTATACCATCAAAGAGAAATATTGCCTTTTCTTTAAATGCCGGTGTTGAGACTGTAAAGTAATCACCTGCGTTTGTAAATATCTCAATTATTTCATAGAGTCTGGGATGCGCTCTTGCTTTTTTCATTACATACTCCCATAGTCTTCCCTCAAAGATTGCCTGTCTTACGTGGTCTACTTCGTTTTTTATTGCATAGAGATTATGTATTGCAATGTTGTTTGTTCTTTCTTGGTATTCTGCCTGGCTTAACTCTTTTGGGGTGTAGCTGAGGCAGATTTTGCAATTACATGGAAATACATCAATATCCTCTATGCGTCTAGTTCCGTCATCTGTTATGTATCTGCCATGTTTTGCATATAGCATGTATGAAGCAGAATCAAATGTGTCGCATCCTAGGGCTACTGAAAATCCCACAGTAAGTGGATGCCCTGCCCCAAAGAGGTGTAGTGGTATGTGGTGCGGGATGTGTTTTTTTGATTCCATGATCATTTTAGCCAAGAGGCCATATTCGTATGACTCCATAAATTCTACCGGGCTTCCGAGTGCCATCATTTCAAATCCCATATTTATCAGACTCTTTGTGGACCTTCTTACAATCTCTAGATGCTCGCCACCCTGTATGGGACCAACCCACACTTGTCCATTCTCTTCGCTCTCCTCAAGGGTTTCTTTTGAAACTCTGAGGGTGTGTCTTACAAGTTGGTCTGCTTTTTCTTTGGGGATTCCAAATCCAGTGG
>JAPOPJ010000004.1 GCA_026712925.1 Nitrososphaerota archaeon | reverse complement strand
CAAGCACGCCAATTCTTGGTGTCTGTCTAGGACATCAGGGAATAATCTCAGCATTTGGTGGAACAGTCACAAATGCAAAATGTGTAAGACATGGCAAGACAAGTCCCGTAAAACATACAGGCTCTGCTTTATTTAATGGTGTGAGAAACCCATTTCAGGCCACCAGATATCATAGTTTGGTTGGTGATAAAACCATAATCCCAGAGAGTATCGAAATTACAGCAGTTGCAAAAGATGATGGAGAAATAATGGCAGTACGACACAAAGATTATCTTATCGAAGGTGTGCAGTTTCATCCAGAATCAATCAGGACTGAAGACGGAAAGAAAATACTAGGGAATTTCATAAAACAGGTAGAGGATAAATGAACAATCACACCTCACGATTAGAAAAAAATGAAAATCTCAATCCCAATGAGATAAAATCAGTAATATCTGAGATGCTTTCAGGGCACATGTCAGATTATGATATTGTAGAGTTTCTCTCAAAGTTAGCAGATAGGGGAGAGACTGATGATGAATTACTGGCAATGCTTGAAATGATGCAAGAATTTGCAGTAAAGATTGATGGCATACAAGACTCTGCAATAGACATGTGTGGAACAGGCGGTGACGGGCTTTGTACATTTAACATATCTACAACTGCTTCCTTTGTTGCAGCGGCAGCTGGTGCCATAGTGGCAAAACACGGAAACCATTCCAGTTCTGGCATGTCTGGCAGTGCAGATATTTTCCAACATCTTGGATATAGACTTGACCAAGAGCCATCAGATATATCACACATTCTAGAAAAACACAAGATAGCATTCATGTTTGCACAAAAATTCCATCCCGCAATGAAACATGTAGCAGCAGCTCGAAAACAGATGGCAAGAAGGACTGCATTTAATCTGCTTGGACCACTCTCAAATCCTGCAAGTGTCAAAAACCAACTAGTCGGTGTATCATCGTATGATTTCCTAGAGCGAATCCCAAAAATACTAAAAGAAACAGGCGCTCATAATATAATGTCAGTATATTCAGAAAATGGGATGGATGAATTTGCAACATGTGCTACAAACCATGTTTGCCTGATGCAAAATGGTAAAACTGAGACATTTTCCATATCTGCTTTAGATGTCAGACTTCACCCATGTACAATACAAGATATCCAGATTAGCTCAAAAAATGAGGCAATTGCCGCATTTCTTGGTGTAATAAATGGAACAGCAAGTCGTCCAATGATTGAGACAGTAGCAATAAATGCCGCCGGTGGACTAGTAGTTGCAGGCATTGCAAAAGACCTCAAAGATGGTACAGAAATTGCACTTGATGTAATTAAAAGCGGTGCAGCTATTAATCTTTTAAAGCGCTTTGTAAAGGATGTAGGGGAATATGCAAAACTAGAGGTCATATAATGGCAGAAAAGATACTACAAAGATTACTAAATAATTCGCTAGCGGCAATTGATGATGGGGTTTATGACATACACTGCAACATGGAGCATTCCACAAGAGATATCATACATGATATGAGATATAATCAGCACGCTACAATTATTTCAGAGATAAAATTTTCCTCACCATCATTGGGAAAGATTCGCACATTAGGGGATCCTGCTAAAATAGCAAGTCAGATGGTACTTGGTGGGGCAAAAGCACTTTCCATACTAACACAGCCCAACTTGTTTCACGGCTCACCAGAATATCTAATTAAAGTAAGAAGTGCAGTAGATGTACCAATATTAATGAAAGATATTATGGTGGATCACATCCAGATTGATGCTGCGCAAAAAATGGGGGCAGATTATATACTTGTAATACAGTCACTATATGATCAAAACTATCTAAAAGATGTGGATGATTTTATTTCATATGGACATAAAAAAGGACTAAAAATACTACTTGAAGTCCATACAAAACAGGAATTTCAAAATGCACTAAAAACAAAAGCTGATTTAATTGGAATAAACAACCGCAATCTAGACACACTTGAAATTAGCCTAGAGACTAGTAAAAATATACTACATAATTATGAAAAAACTAGACCCATACTAAGTGAGAGTGGTGTGAATACTCCAGAGGACATACAATATCTGAAAAAATGTGGTGCTGATGCATTTCTTGTAGGCTCTAGCATAATGAAGAGTGATAATATTACAGAGTATGTGAAAAAATTGGTGAATGCGTTTTGAAATATCCAAAGAATGGAAAATTCGGAGAGTTTGGTGGGAAATATATCCCCGAAACACTAGTACCTGCAATAGAAGAACTTGAAAAAAATTATCTTAAATTCAAAGATGATGTGAAATTTAAAAAAGAGTTAGACTATTACCTTAGGACGTATGCAGGACGGCCTACACCATTATACTATGCAAAAAATTTGACTGAAAATATAGGCGGTGCAAAAATATATCTCAAACGAGAAGACCTACTGCACGGTGGAGCACACAAGATAAACAATACTCTAGGTCAGGCATTATTAGCAAAAAAGATGAAAAAGAGGAGAATAATTGCAGAGACAGGAGCAGGACAACATGGCGTGGCCACTGCCATGGCGTGTGCGGCATTAAAAATGAGTGCAGAGATATACATGGGATATAAAGACACCATTAGGCAAAAACTTAATGTGTTTAGAATGGAACTACTAGGCTCTAGTGTAAACCCTGTAAGATCTGGCTCTAAAACACTCAAAGATGCCATAAATGAAGCAATACGGGATTGGATAACAAATGTAAAGGATACATATTATCTGCTTGGCTCAGCAGTAGGACCACACCCATACCCTGTAATGGTAAGAGACTTTCAAAGTGTTATAGGAAATGAGATAAAATCACAGATGAAACATATCAACAAACTGCCAGACTATGCAATAGCATGTGTAGGCGGAGGCTCAAACGCAATTGGTACATTTTACCCGCTTGTCTCAACTGATACTAAACTAGTAGGAGTTGAGGCAGCAGGTAGGGGACTAGAAACAAAAATGCATTCTGCCACACTTTCTGCTGGGAGTAAGGGAGTACTGCACGGCATGATGACGTATTTGCTTCAAAATAATGAAGGTCAAATCACCCAAACACATAGCATTTCAGCTGGCCTAGACTATCCTGGTGTAGGTCCTGAGCATTCGTACCTCAAGGATGTAGGGCGAGTGGATTATCATTATTCCACTGATGCAGACACGATAGATGCATTTCTATTACTAACTAGAACAGAGGGGATAATTCCCGCCTTGGAATCAGCACATGCAATTGCAGAAGCAGTCAAGGTGGCAAGTGCAGGTAAAAAGTCAGAGTCTGTAGTAGTTACGCTTTCTGGACGAGGTGACAAAGATGTACAAGTAGTACAGGAGTATCTAAAAAATGTCAAGAATTAGTGCAAAGTTTGCAGAGCTTGAAAAATCTGGCCAAAAAGCACTCATTGCGTATATAATGGCAGGCTATCCTGATGAGAAATCAACACTTGTAGCCATTCGAGGTCTGATTAAAGGCGGAGCAGATATAATAGAATTGGGATTTCCGTTTTCAGACCCTCTAGCAGATGGGCCTGTTATACAAAATGCTGGAACCATATCACTAAAAAATGGTACTAGTGTGAAAAAGTTTTTTGCAATGGTAAAAAAGATCAGGGCACAGACGGACATCCCGCTAGTATTAATGACATATACAAATATTTTGTACCGTTATGGTTATTCTGAGTTTATTATAAAAGCAAAGGAATCAGGGATAGACGGGATAATACTTCCAGATATGGCAATAGAAGAATCAAAAGAGTATCTCAAATATGCAAAAAATATCATAGATACAATATTTCTCATATCCCCCAATACAAATATCAAAAGGATGAAAAAAATCGCAAACGCATCCAGTGGATTTCTATATATGGTTGCCGTATATGGTATTACAGGTGTCAAGACAGGCATTCAAGAGTATACGCTTTGTGCAATAAGAAAGGCAAAAACACATAGTGATAAAATTCCAATTGGCGTTGGGTTTGGAGTCTCTACCCCAGAAGATGTTCAAAAGTATGTCAGTGCAGGTGCTGATGCCATAATTGTTGGAAGTGCGTTTCTAAAGATAATCAAAGAAACACCGTACAATATGCTAGAAAAAAAGATTACTATATTTACAAAATCATTGAAAAAAGAGACACACATGTAGATGGTTCTTGACCAAATTCGGAGCTTGGATGGGCAAAAGATGTCAAGGAATTTATCATATCCATAATACCAAACAATACAAGGATGACTAGATACTACGCACCAATACCCATTTTGAAGATGCTAAAGAATCCAAAACGCCTTAAATTTGTCATAAAAGATGGACATATCGAGGTAAAAGGCTCAAAATAGCAAAAGCTCCGAATTTGGTCAAGAACCCGCTAGCAAGAGAAATACGACATCTCTTGGTGTAGTGGCTATTTCTTGCGCTTTCGCTCCAATCTGGCTAGCTTGCGT
>JAPOPJ010000005.1 GCA_026712925.1 Nitrososphaerota archaeon | reverse complement strand
GATCAACCACTTGATGGCTGGCGTGTGTACAACGTCACTGATATGTCTGGCATGTTTGCAGGTGCTACGTCATTTAATCAAAATCTTAACAATTGGTCTGTTCAAAATGTAACTGACATGTCCAACATGTTCAACGGTGCAACATCTTTTGATGGTGTACTTAATGGTAATCCACTGGGTAGCAACATTCTCCCTAGAGGCTGGCACACTAATAGCCTTGTCAATGCATCTGGCATGTTTGCAGATGCAACATCATTTAACCAGAAAATTTTACTTCTTACTACTAATGTAACTGACATGTCTGGCATGTTTGCAGGAGCCACATCATTTAACCAAAATACCAACGGCACCATCTATGTCAATGCGTATTCATCTGTTTTGGATATTATATCACCTGTTTGGGATGTTAGATCCGTCAAAGACATGTCTTACATGTTTGCTGGCGCTACATCCTTTAACAGTCCACTTAACCATTGGCTTATTGAAAATACTTCAAACATATCACAAATGTTTGCAAATGCAAATAACTTTAATCGTGACATTAGCAGTTGGAATGTTGCACCCGTTACAAACATGTCTGGCATGTTTTATGGTGCCACATCATTTAACCAGCCAATTACTACCTGGAGTGTACATAACGTCACTGACACGTCTCGCATGTTTGAGAGTGCTACATCATTTAACCAAGATATCTCAAACTGGAACGTTGGACAAATCAGTGACATGTCATACATGTTCAAAAATGCCACTTCATTTGATGCCAACCTTGATACGTGGAGTGTGGGTGAAGATGTTAACAAGACAGAAATGTTTGTAAACTCTGGCGTGGATACTCTGCCGCCATGGTACTAGTACAGATGGATTCTCACAAATTCGAGGCTTTTCCTAATTTAATTCTCTGATATTGTCTGGGATTATATCATAAAATGATCGTGATTGCCTAGTGCTCATATAACAGGTTTTGATATGGTGGTGTGTCTTGTCGAATTACATCTACTGGAAATGCTGAGAATTTAACAAAACCTCGAGTTTGTGGTGGATTTAGTAACCTTTTTTAACTATAATATATTTGGAATATGCATTGCTTCCTAAAAGATATGCAATGCTTGCAATACTGGCTTTATTTGCAATACCGTTTTCACTATATGATATACATGCAGATTCAGGCGACTTTATAACCACTTGGAAGACCACAGTTCCCAATGATATAATTACAATTCCTGTAGGGGATTCTACAGGCACATACACTGTTGACTGGGGTGATGGTACAATTTCTACACATACTGGTAATGCCACTCATACGTATCAAAATCCTGGCATCTATACAGTTGCAATATCCGGTGACTTTACTAGAATAGTACTAGGTGAGAGTATGACAAATGCTGCCAAAGTACAATCCCTTGAGCAATGGGGTGATGTTAAATGGTCATCGATGAATGCTGCTTTTCAGGGAGCAGTAAATATGGTGATTAATGCAACAGATGCACCAGACTTGACAAATGTAACTGATATGAGTAACATGTTTTCGCGTATCACGTCTTCTGATAGTGGTGCGAGTCCACAGTCTCAGGGTTTAGATGCATTACCTAATATCTCCATACCTTCTGGATTGTATGATGATATCTCAAAGATACAGGTACTTGATGGTCCTGTTCAATTTTCTCATGATGTAACTGACTGGGATGTATCTAGTGTGACTAATATGAGCAACATGTTTGCCGGTGATACAAACTTTAATCAGGATATCTCTGGATGGGATACATCAAATGTAACAAACATGGAGAATATGTTTGCATATGCCTCTTCATTTAACCAGCCAATCGGCTCTTGGGATGTCTCTAGTGTAACTACAATGTCTGGTATGTTCAATGGTGCTTCTGCCTTTAATCAAAATCTCAACTCTTGGGATACATCTAGTGTAACTGACATGTCTGATATGTTCAATGGTGCTTCTGCCTTTAATGGTGCTATCTCTAACTGGAATACAACAAACGTCACTACAATGTCTGGCATGTTTAATGAGGCTAGTGTCTTTAACCAAAATATATCATCATGGGATACCTCTAGTGTAACTACAATGTTTGGTATGTTTAATGAGGCCTATTCATTTAACCAGCCAATCGGCTCATGGGATACATCTAGTGTAAGTACAATGCGTGGCATGTTTAATGAGGCTATAGGGTTTAATCAAGATATATCATCATGGAATACATCTAGTGTGACTGATATTTCTGCAATGTTTGCAATAGCACCTTCATTTAACCAGCCAATCGGCTCATGGGATACATCTAGTGTTAGTACGATGTTTGGCACATTTGCAGGCGCATCATCATTTAACCAAAATTTATCCTCTTGGGATACATCTAGTGTCACAAATACCAATTCAATGTTCTTTCTTGCTACATCATTTAATCAACCACTAGACTCTTGGGATGTCTCTAGTGTGACTGATATGGATAGAATGTTTGCAGGCGCATCATCATTTAATCAAAATCTCAATTCTTGGGATGTCTCTAGTGTGACTGATATGGGCGCAATGTTTGCAGGCGCTTCATTATTTAATGGAGATATTTCAAGTTGGGATACTGCTAGCTTGACTGCAACTGATGGAATGTTTAATGTTGCTTTTACCTTTAATCGGGACATATCTTCATGGGATATGTCTGATGTAACAAATATGATTGGGATGTTTAATGGTGCTACATCATTTAACCAACCAATCGGCTCTTGGGATACATCTAGTGTAACTAACATGCGTGCATTGTTTGCAGGCGCATCATCATTTAATCAACCACTAAATTCTTGGGATGTATCTGGTGTAACAAACATGTATGGCACATTTACAGATGCCTCATCATTTAATCAACCACTAAACTCTTGGGATACATCTAGTGTTAGTACGATGTTTGGCACATTTGCAGGCGCTTCATCATTTAATCAAAATATCAACTCTTGGGATACATCTAGTGTGGTAATGATTGCTCTCATGTTTTGGGATGCTTCATCATTTAATCAACCACTAAACTCTTGGGATACATCTAGTGTTGCAAATATGTATGGTGTATTTGGCGGGGCTAGATCATTTAATCAGCCACTAAATAACTGGGATATCTCATCTGTATCAACTATGAAGGGAATGTTTTACAACGCCGCATCATTTAATCAGGATCTTGAATCTTGGAATGTGGCATCAAGTGTAGATACAACTAGTATGTTCTTTGGTTCTGGTGTTGCAAATCTGCCATCATGGGCATGACGTGGTGTTTGGCTAGTTGATTTTACAGGGTATGAATTTACAGTTTTTCTGTATTGGTATGGTGATGGTTATGATGTTGATAACATCTGGAGCATACACTGCACATGCTGAAGATATAGTCCAAAGTACAACGCTAATAACAAATACCATACCCGAGGAGGGCGATTTATTTGGCACATCTGTTGCATCTATGGGGGATATAGATGGGAATGGTACGCCTGATATTATAGTTGGTGCGCCAAAGCATCATGTCCAAGAAGTAGGTGCCGGTGATGTGCATATACTGATGCTTGAAAATGATGCCTCTGTACTTGATTCTGTTGTGGTAAATGTACACACAACTGGCGGGTCAATACTGCTTGAAGAAGGCGATTTATTTGGCACATCTGTTGCATCTATTGGGGATATAGATGGGAATGGTGTTGTGGATATTCTAGTTGGAGCACCGGGGCATCATACGCAAAATGTAGGTACGGGTAATGCGTATGTCATACTATTAGAAAATGATGGCTCTATACTAGACTCTATAGAGATTAATGCACGTAGTAATGGGCTTGACTCCCTTGAAGAAGGCGACTTGTTTGGCACATCTGTTGCATCTATTGGGGATATAGATGGGGATGGCATATCTGATATTGCAATTGGTGCTCCTGGACACAACTCTCGGGGAATAACTACAGGCGATGTATATCTAATAATGCTGAATAATGATGGTACTGTAAAGGATGCTACTGAGATACATGCATTTACACCAAATGGTCCAATTTTGGGGCCCGGTGATAGATTTGGCACATCTATTACATCCATTGGGGATATGGATGGGAATGGCATTATAGATTTAGCAGTAGGTGCACCGGGGCATTATGACCGTGGTGTAGCAACTGGTAGTGTGTATGTGATATTACTTGGAGATAATGGAAATGTGCTGCAAAGTATTGGTATGGGTGCACAAACACCTAATGGTCCTGCATCACTTGAGAAAGATGACTTGTTTGGCACATCTGTTGCCGCTATTGGGGATTTGGATGGGAATGGTATTATGGATATTGTAGTAGGTGCGCCCGGTCATAGTACTAGGGATGTGGGAACAGGCGACTTGTTTGTAATGTATTTGCAAAGTGATGGTAGTGTAATTGAGACAGTTGAGATAAACTCTGATACTCCAAATGGTCCTATTCTTGGGGATGGTGATATGTTTGGCACATCTGTTGCAAGTGTTGGGGATATAGATGGGAATGGCATTATAGATATGGCAGTAGGTGCTCCCGGCGCTGATGCAGTTCATATAATATTCATGTCTCCACGTTCTACCATTGTATCTGGTGTGGTGTTTTCAGATGAGGATAATGATGGGGTACAGGATATGGATGAGCCAGGAATTGAGGGTCATACTATGATATTATATGATTCTGCATCTGGAATGTTTACAGAACTTGTAACTAGTTCTGATGGGGAATACTCTCATGACTTTGAAGTAGTGCCAGAATTATTACTTATACAGTCCTCATACTATCCTCCAGGTACAATACTATCTTCAGGGGAATGGTATAGGTATGTAGCATCAGAGCAAATTGGTGTGATTCAGTTTAATGTTGGATTTTATCCTGTACCGGCTGAAGATCTAGTCAGACTTGAAATAACTACATTTTATGATGATAATCGTAATGGGATACGGGATGCAGGAGAGGCGGCATTTCCAAATGTGGATGTATCTGCATATACATACACTATAGGCCCACTATCTCATATCACTACTGATGAGAATGGGATGGCAACTAGGGCAGACTTGGTTCCAGCAGCATTTCTTGCACAAGTAGTACTACCAGCTGGCTATGAGGCAACATCTCCAATCCATACATACTCTAATGGTGTAGAGGTACCCGGTGCACTAATCATTGATGGAATATCATTTGATTCCACTTATACGATGATGATTGGCCTAGCACCTGTACAATAGAATCTATGGCTGATTTGTGCCATATTTTGATATGATGTATGGCATGATGTATGGCATGATGTATGGCATGATGTATGGCATGATGTATGGCATGATGTATAAAACATCTAGAGCACATTTAGGAAAACTAGTTATTGCACATGTGTAAATCACACACATGGACTTTATGCTCGAAGAGGAATTATTAGACTTGATGACTTTTTGCCTACAAAACCCAGACTCTGCTGAAATAGGGGAGAAAAAAGCAAGAATCACAGAAATTGGTAAACTACTTTATGATGATGGTGGAGTCGATGCAATGGAGAATTTCTTTTTTGTACTAAAAAATAGAATCACACAAGAGATTGATAAAGACCCATCATCTCTGCGTTATCTGTGGAATGATATTGATGAAAAATGGATTCATTAAGCAAATAAAATGATATCATACCTCATCATGATGCATAGCACACCATGGTACAACACATGCATGAAAACATCATGTGATTGTTTGATTATATCTTGACTATATCTTGACTAATTTTCTATTAATTCTAATCATATAATATATGGAAAGAAATGCTGCGGCAACATTTGCAAGCGGTACTGCCCACCATATCCCTGTTGCTCCAAAAACATGTGGTAATACTAGCAGTCCAACCATGACAAAAATAAAATTGTATGAAAGCGAGATGATTAGTGATGCCTTTGGTTTGTGGAGTGCAGTCATGTATCCGGATGCCAGAAAATTCACACCCATGAATATGTATGATATACCATAAATGTGAATTGCATCAATTGCGACAGTTGTTAGCTTTTCATTACCTGCACTGAATAATTCTATAAAGTATCCTCCAAATGCAAACACACTAGCGTAAAATATTATTCCAATAATTACTGCAATCTTGATTGATATTTTCAGTGTGCCCTTAATTCGAGATATGTTGTTTGCACCAAAGTTGTAACTAACTATTGGTTGTAGTGACATGGATAGCCCGACAAAAGTCATGATAAGAATCAACGATACTAGTGATAGTATGGCAAAGGCGGCAATTCCTATCTCACCTAGATGTGCTATCAGGGTTAGATTGAAAAAAAGCATAACAATTCCAGCAGAAATTTCAGAGATGCCTTCTGAAGAACCATTATGTAGGATTTTTTTAATCTTGCCCAGATTAAATATCGGCATGGCATAAGACATGATGGAATCTTTCTTGTAAAAATATGCGGCAAGCAGTGCCATACTTGCAACAACTGATATTCCACTCCCCAATGCAGCTGCCCCTAGTCCCATGCCTAAAACGCCTAGGAAAATGTACGTCATTGGTATGTTGATTATAACAGATACGATTGTTGCTTTAATTGGATATGTGGCATTACCCTCGTTTCTGATGAAAAACTGTAGGCATATACCTACAATAAATGGTGTAAAGAAGAGGGCTAAAATGGTAAAATATTCTCGTGTGGCATCAAAAAGAATGTCTGTAGCGCCAAGCATTCTAGTGATATTATCTGCAAAGTATAGTGTAATGATGCTAATTATTATTGATGATGTTATTGCTAACACTAGTGAAATGTTAAATATCTGATTTGCATCTTTTGGTCTGTTCCTGCCAAGATAGTCCCCAATGAGTGCAGAGCTACCAGTGGCAATTATTATACCAGTTGCGGCAAGAAAACTAAACACTGGAAAAACCAAATTAAATGATGCTAGTCCCTCTGCACCTACAAACTGTCCTACAAGTATACCATCAACAATGTATGTGCTGATCATGAGTAGACTAGTTAAAACAGAAGGAATTGCAAATTTTATAAATGCTCTGGAAACATCTCCACTTGCAAACATTTCTGTCATAAAGTGATCACAATTCTTTTGCATATTATGCGTGTATATGTGCCATGTCTTTGTATGGTGTTGTTTTTGTATATGGTTTTGTATGTGGTTTTGCTTGGGTATGTATGGCGTACGTATGATGCAAGTATGGTGCAAGTGTGGTACAAGTGATGCAAATATGATGTATATAGTAATGACGGTGTATGGATTATTTTGTGAGATTTGTACTATGTATCTGAGAAAAACTGCGGATGTTGCACTAGTTAAATATCTAAAAAATTGGGCGTTGCAACCATTACTTTAACGCCGTACATGTACGGTGTCAGGTATCTGTTGCAGTGCTTACCCTTTGCCGATTCTAAACATGGCAGTGCTACATGTAGGACATTTGCCCTTTACTGCTGGCTTGCCATTTTTCATGGTGTGTGGTTTTGCGCCAGAGATGATTTTTTTATCACGGCACTTTACACAGTATCCTATTGTCATGATTATTCTACGTTTAGCTTCTATTAGCAAGATGTTGTTAATTTTTTTTTACCATAAAGACAAGCAGAAAACTACACTTTTTGCAACATATCGTCTTTTTGGGTATGTAATTTCTAAAAAGATGTCGTATAAAGTGCTGATATGCGATAAAATGGTGCATCATGTGCTAAAATGATGTGCTGAAATGATATGCTAAAATGGTACAATGTGTGGTAAAATGTATGATGATATGTCTGGTAATATGCCATGATATGGAACAATATGACTTGGAGTTAACAAAATGACTGCATTACAAACTAGACACTCTAGTTTTGATATTTCTAAACAGACAATGTATGAATATGGTTCTTTTAAGGACTCTCGTAAATCCCCCATACATCGTTGGTTTATGTATCCTGCTGGATATTCACACAAATTAGTAGAGGCAATGATTCGACGGTATAATATGGATAAAAATTCATTATTAGTTGATCCATTTCTGGGTTCAGGCACAACTACACTTGCCGCATCACATATAGGCATAAAATCCATAGGAGTAGAAGCTCATCCATTTGTAGCTTGGGTAGCAAAGACAAAATGTGCCAAATGGAATGTCAGTCGTCTTGAATCAGAATATGAAAAATTGACATCTGAAATACGCTATGATGTGGGTAATTTCACATCCACTGTAAAATACCCGGATCTAATCTACAAGTGTTTTTCAAAAAAAACTTTGAGTACACTGGAAAAAATACATAATGCCGTCAAAGTTGTTAATTTTGGTAAGGATTTTTTCAAACTTGCGCTAGTGGCAACATTAAGAAATGTCAGCACTGCTGGAACAGGGTGGCCATATATTGCACCTAGCGAGCATGCCAAAAAAACCCCCAAAGTTGATGCAGTCACGGCATTTGATAATCAGTGTCGTCTCATGCTAAATTATGTATCACAATATGATCAAAAGGCAGATGCTAGAGTAGTTTTGGGCGATTCTAGAAACATCTCTAGTTACATGAATGGGCAGGAGGCAGACTTGATAATAACGAGTCCGCCATATCTTAACAATTATGATTACGCAGACAGAACACGTTTTGAAACTTACTTTTTAGGAATGTACGAAAATTGGGGAGAGATAACAAAACATGTCAGAGATAAACTAATCACTGCTGCTACAACACAAGTCTCTGTATCCAAAGATATGGAAAAGGCAAAAATGCCTACAGTGAAGGATCTATCCACTACAATACATAGTGATATCAGCAGATTGATATCTCATATGTCTGATATGCGTAATATCAAGCCGGGCAAAAAGCGGTATGATATAATGACGGGTGGTTATTTTGAGGATTTGAGTAAAGTCATGATAGAGATGTATGAAATAATGCCAAAGAATGGTCATGCTATAATGGTGCTGGGGGATTCTGCTCCATACGGCGTACATGTTCCAACAGATGTGCTAATAGGAAGAATAGGAAAGGCCATAGGATTCAAGCAATACAAAATCAAAGTATTAAGAGAACGTGGTGGTAAATGGCGTTCCAATCCACAAAGACACCATGTTGAATTGAGAGAAACTATAACAACTCTTACCAAATAAGGAACGGTATGGTAGTATCAAACCATGCAAGTGCATTGGGAAAAAAGTGGGTCATGTCTGATGATGATTGACTTGGGGTGATTTGGTATTTTGTACTTGAGATATGGGTAAAATCGAAATCAGTCGGTTATTAATACCTCTGTGATTGAACTTCGCATATTCCTAGTTGCGTCTACATGGTAAAAATACGCATGTTTGTGAATTGTAAACTTGTCAAATAAAGAATACGTGTCTTTATTTTTTCATTGTTTATTTTTGTGTCATTGTCACACCATTGTGGATGTTACACCTGTGCTGGTTTTGTAGCGATTTGACTTGTGGTAGAGTGACTTGTAGCAGTTGTGCCTGCCCGGAATGGCGGGAAAATTTTACAGTACACATAGGAGTGTGATTATATATTATTATTCTAATATAATTAATTTAAATGGTGAGTGCGTGGTAGATTTTTTCCTGATTCTGGGAGAAATTGATGTTGGAATTTTGTTGGAGTTAAATTTGGTTAGATATCACGTCAAAGCAAATTTTGTATCTATTCATGTGGTTTGAAAAATTTTCTAATACAGGAACGAATTTGATACATTTTGCGAACGTTCCTTGTTTTTCTAGACACGACGTGAACACATACCAAATTTTTAATAAACACACGTATTGGATAATATTATGTCTGAACATAAGCCCCTTGCACGAGGCTCACTAGTCTCCGTACAGTCTCCGTACAGTCTCCGTAGTTAGGAACACCGCACACGGTGTACGCACCAACTATGGTGTGGTTTTTGATGATGACCTCACATTAATTCTTGGAGGCTGGCATTTTGACTGATGCTCAAACTCAATTACTGAAATCACTTGGTGTATCAGCTGATATGAAACTCTCTATGGGTATTGAGGGCTGTGACTGTTACAGCCTCAATCACGATACAGCGTCAAAAGCTGTTCCAATACTGCTAGTGGAATCTGGTCTAAAAAACACTACTGACATCAAACGTGCGGCCAAACCATATCCTATATGCGTAATAATTTCTTCAGAAATAAAAAAAATGTTTATCAAAACTCTTGAGAAATCACACATCATTTTGCTTGATAGTGAACTGGAATATCTCAGGATATCTGAGATACTGAATGCCAATAATGTACGTGCCGCAAAAAATGAAATCGAGATGAATCTATTACTAGAACAAGTAATAGAAGCAATACCCAACACAACAAAAGATTTTGTGAATCGTGGAGTGTTTTCAACACATTATTTGAGAAATCGTATATTTGATGATGTGGTAAATGATGTTGACATCCACACACTTCGTAAGGCTGGTAATGATGTAAAGAAACTTCTTGATGTGTTAGGATGGAAAATAAATGAGGTAAATGATGTGGCGCGAGTAATAATAACTGAGCAAGAAAATTTCAGCATACGGGAGAATCAGAATGAAATTGCACCCAGTTACACCGCAGTATCTGAACTGTCAAGAAATAGGTGGATTGTACTTACCAACGGCACAAAGTGGCGGCTGTACACAAATCGTGTTTCTGCATCAACTACCAACTATTTTGAAATAAATCTTCACGAACCATCAGATACAATATTAAAATATTTGAGTATGATGTTTGACCATTCATCTTTTACTGGAGATAATCCCAAAATTGATTACTTTTTTGATCAGGGAAAAGAGTTTGCCACAGAACTAGAAGAAAAGCTGGCATCACGTATAATGAGCCAGAATGGTGTTTTACTTAACCTTGCAAAGGGAATACTAGGACATAACATGAAGACAAAATTTGATAGTGTAGATCTTGCAACTGCCAAAGAAACGGCATTGAGGATAATATACCGGATATGGTTTGTGGCATATGCCGAATCCAGAAATCTGTTACCTACATCTGATGAAAAATATGCTATAATATCACTGAGGCATCTTAGGAACAAACTTGACAAATATGAATCAGACAGCAAAGAGTACTCGTGCTGGACATACTTGTTGAATTTATTTGGGGGAATTAGAAACGGTAGTCCTAAAAACAACCTTCCGCAATACAATGGAAATTT
>JAPOPJ010000006.1 GCA_026712925.1 Nitrososphaerota archaeon | reverse complement strand
TCAGTATAAACTCGTTGCTCTGAAAATGCATTAAGCATCTTGCGAGATTCAAATTCTTTCAAAACATCAAGATGATTCTGCTCTACAACAGATTTACCGCCTGCCAATTTATCCAAGCCCCAAAACATCAAAGACATGAGGATCCAAACTACAATCATTCCGATTATAACGATTATGCCGTCTGGGATTACTGATTCAGTCATGCCTGCAACTCCGTATCAAAAAGATACAAACCTAGTGCCATCAAACCAAAAATAACGACAAAACATAACGCAACAATACCCACAAGCAGTGTCAAAGCGATTAAATCGATATGATCGTGGAAGCCGGGTTCCTTGCCGTAAAATTTCACACTTTGAATTATCACAAATCCGATTAACCATAATGAACCTAGTATCGCACAAATCAAGATTATAGTGTTGATCATTCGCAAGCCTCCATTATCTTTTCGCATTCGGCTTGTATTTTGGTTTTTCTTTGTTCGTGTCGTAACTCGTGGACTGCTTTAGCAGTGCATTTCTTACACCATGATTGCAGTCCATTGTTTTTTTTGTGACTCTTATTGAAATGGCTTGCGGGGTTTTTCTGTTTGCATTTTACACAAGTAATTACTTTCATGATTTTGACCTCTTTGTGACATTACCAAATGCGTCAAGTGATTTTCTGAGTTCACGCTCACCTTTGATTTTAATCTCTAAATTTCTGAGAGAGAAACGGGCGTCCTCTAAAGCTGCATCAATGAGCTCATCACCATGTAAGTATTTTAGAGCAGTCACCGCACTCATCACTTCGTTAATCCAATATTTGACATCATCACTCTGAGCCATGTTTTTGCCTCCTCCCTGCTTTCCAAAATACGTATAGTAAACTTGTAACTAAACAACTTACAACCCCGATGATAAACCACATTAGAGCAGTTGCAACTAAATGGGCCTCGGTTAATACTCTAGGTTCTGGTGATGCAGGTTCTGAATAGTCTGGTTTGATTTGGTCTAGTGCTATTATTGTGGCTATGGTTCTCTCTTGTCCGTGTGCCTCTGGCATATCGCAATCTTGAACTATTGGCCCAAGCGGTAAAGGACAAAACAAGATGTTATACCCTACAAGCACAACCAACAATCCCACTACGAATAACCCGCCTGCCCATGCTAGATAAAACTCTATTTTATCTTGTGTGTATTGATTCATTGTTCAAACCTCGCCATGCTTGATAACTTTTGTTTCCGTTTTGTTCTAACACATAACTTACATTTGCCTGACATATAGTGGTTTATTTGTGATGGTGAAAAGTGTCGAATGGGTAAAAATCGCATACACGTATCACATAATACGATTCCGTCTTTTCGTGCCATTAGAATCTGTGCCTCGCAAAATCTTTAACCGTACACTCAAATTCTAATTTAAACGCTCGAGTCCGCAAACCCAAAATACACCAAAAGGTAATATCAAGGTATTTTTCTAATCTTTCAAAAAATCCGATGCCAGTGATTTGCAAGCCTGAGATGGTGTAGTAGTCTTTTCCAGTGCGTTTAACACTAGCACGTTCTGATTCATCTCTTGCCATTTTTTTCAATGCCCGCAATGTGTCACGTTCTAGACTCGTGGGCTTTTCCAGAGGTATCATATCGTGCCTCCAACATCTAACGGACTCAAACATTTTAGCACGCAGGAGTTACACGCTTTTAGAAAATCTAACTCTTTTGGAGTTTGATAATACCCACACTTTTTTAGGATTTTATTACCGCAAAAACCACACTTCATTTTTCACAACCCTCCAACATTAATGCCTCGTGGTCATCTTTTGAAACAGAGAACGAATCAGTCAAAAAAATATCGTCTAATCTTGTATGCTGTAAACGGGTGTAAAGAAATTCTAAATCAGATACAAGCTCAATCGCTATTTGTAAACGGGCAATGTCTTGCCTGATATTATTTAGATGATAATCTAATTCCATCGCCAGTTTGAATTTATCCTTGTCGTGGTGACGGTATCTAAACTGTGTTGATGTGTAGGTTATGCGGTACAAGAACGTTTGGTCTTTGAGCAATTTCTTTAGATAGTCTATGAGATTCAATCTTTTACCTCCTTGAGTATGGTTTTAGCCGCTTGTTCTCTTTGGTTTTCCGCTAGAGTCCTAGCCGCATCTATTGCCTCCTGCATACCTTTAGAGACTGGAGTCGGCTCATGTCTTGGAGTGTCGCATTTACTCCCATAGGCATGTAAGTGGCCGCAGGATTTACAAGCGTAATGCGTTCTACATGGACAATTACACTCTTTATTATTGCAGGTGATTTTAGGCTCACCGTTTACGACTTTGCAATGGAGTGGGAATTTCTTTGTTCCAGAGCCGCCACGACAATTAGGACATCTGAATCTAGAACCAAATGGATCAGAGCCGCCCTCCAGATTATCATAGATTCCCGCTTTACCGACTATTTCCTCACTCATTTTCCTTTACCTCTCAATATGTCCCAAAAGCCGTTATTCACACCAAACACCATCTTTTGTTTCCAGCGTTT
>JAPOPJ010000167.1 GCA_026712925.1 Nitrososphaerota archaeon | reverse complement strand
AAGGTTTGTGATATGATATAGTGGGATATGATATGATGGTGTAACATGTTGATATGACATGTTGATATGACATGTTGATATGACATGGTGTTGTGTAAGTGCCAGACTCTATCCGTATGATTCGTACTTTATCTCATAGCTGCCGTCTTCTCGTTTATCATCCTTGGTTACAAAACCTTTCGGAGAAAGATGTTCAATGACCCCATCTATGGTTCCCTGATATCCGCATATGTAGACCTTGGTGTTCTGCGGTGTTACCTCCTCACCGACTATTTCATCTATTGGTGATACGCCTTGCTTGCTTGGTTTGAAAAATGACTCGACTCTTCCCACATGACCTGACCATGATCTGTTAAAGAACTCTTTTGGTCTGCTGATTGCAGCTCTGTATTTAAAATTCCATTCATTGTCACCGCGTTCTTTGCTTTCATCCTCTAGATTTGTGAGCAGTTCTTTGTAGCTTAGCTCATCTACATAGCTAGCACCATGCAATACGATAAGCTCACGTTTATCATTTATATCATGCAAATGCTTGGCAAATGCAATGAACGGTGCAAGGCCTGTTCCTCCGCCAACACATACTATTCTTCTCATATCAGGAGTACCGTCAGTCATTTCATTATCAATTTGCAGTGCGTTTCCAGTTGGATCTCCAAGCGCTACCTCATCACCTACATTTGCATAGAATAGCTCTGTTGTGACCCTACCTGGCAGAGGCTTTCGAACCCACCGGATTACAAATTCAAAATAATCCCTGTTTTCAGGATGAGATGCAATGGAATATGCACGTCTGACTATCTTTTTTTCAGAGGGAATAGGCACACCTATAGTAAGAAACTGCCCTGTCTGATATTTTGGCATTCCATTGACAGGCTTTAGGCGAATCACCACCAAATCTTCTTTGAGGATTTGTATGTAGGTGATCTTGGCCTTGTACTCTACAACCATTCATGATAGTTTTGTGGGTTTTGGTTAAATGTATTTCTGTGTAGATTGATAGTGAATTTGATAGTATGTGCTGTAGTATGTGCTGTAATATGGGATTTAGTATTATTTGGCACTAAAATATCCCTAGTTTGCATCAGGACTGCCCATCCATGTCTGCTTTTATCTCCTCTGCGCTTGTGCCTTTTGGTGGCTGTTTGCGCGCATATGCCTGTGTAGGGGTTTCAACCATATCTTTGAGTGACATGTGCTCTAAATTATTATACCATTCAACTAACCTAGTTAACGGATCAGTTGCACCACGTGCATGGAATGGATTTCCAATATGGCTGTCTGCCTGTATACCTTTGACAGTATTGGCTGCTGACTCTAACTCAAAGGAATTGAGATGTTGTTTTATTTCCAAATAAAAGCGTCGTAGTTTGCCGTTTGTATATGCGGATCTGGCGCGTACCAGCAAATGTCTAATGTCAAGTTCTACTAATTTCTTTTCAAACTCGCTTTCACCTCTTTCTGCTACTTCTTTTTTGCTTGCATAGAACTGCGGATTATGGCTTGTGAGTATTCCTGCAGGTTTGCCATACTTTTCAATTGCATCTTCAAGTACCAAAATAGCATTTTTGGCAGTTTGTTCATCAAATATGCCAAACCCAACTATAAGCCTAGATGCATCATCCATGTATGCTATAAAGTATCTACCGTCAGGGAGTTCCTTATAGCCAGTATGCCACAAAGAGTTTGAATAACGCCTCTCATGTTTTACCCACGTTCTCTGTTTTGCCTTTGCTGGTTGGTTTTCAACTAGTTCTTCGTCTTTCAATGCCTACATATATGGTAAATATCGTATAGTATGAATACCTATTCCTGTTTTAACAATCCTGACTAGCATCACGACATTATATTCTTGACACATCGGGATAAGCCACAGGCTGATTTCAACACTTTGGGAATATGCCACATAATACTCCTAGTATTTTTTTCATGATGTTTTATCTGATTTACCCACCAGCAGATTAACTAAACCCATAGAGACTGTTGTGTGATTTGGCAGATCACCCAGAGTGTTCAATATTTAATCGCTCTCTTTAGTAACACCCACATTACTACCACATCTGCCGTCATTGTAGATTCAATTTTGAT
The DNA here is from genome assembly GCA_026712925.1 of Nitrososphaerota archaeon. Lineage (GTDB taxonomy): Archaea > Thermoproteota > Nitrososphaeria > Nitrososphaerales > Nitrosopumilaceae > JAPOPJ01. The sequence continues at coordinate 5,070 of JAPOPJ010000167.1, read as the reverse complement.
TCCAAGATGTCCATACATGACCATAGTTATAATCTCCATACACCCCAAGATTCACTTCACTGTAAGCAATACTCCAAGATTCTATAATTGAGGCATCACTGTCGTCACCAGTAAAGTCTATTCCAGATATCTCGTACAGGTTGTGAATTTTTTGTACCAAATCACTCTGAGATACTATTTTTACTATTCTCCCAGATTTACAGATTTGTTGATATTTGTAGTGATTGTTTTGAGGTATGAGACATTGTGTTTATTTGATTTTTCGATTTTTTCAAAACGTTTAGAATGGCCTTGAACTCCAGCAATTACAATGAAAGTTTCAAAAGAGGACAGACTTAGAATGCAAAAAGAGATGGAAGCACTACAAAAAGAGATTGAATTACAACAAAAAGAGATTGACGCACTACAAAAGAAGGATAATACATCTCAAAAAGAAAAGGACATGATGCAAAAGGAAATTGGCATGTTGCAAAAGACAATTGTTGAGTTGAAGAGCAAACAAAACTCCGAAGATGCATTGTGGAATGCTACTGACAGGAGTAATCGTCACGGTATAAACCCAGCACAACTCCACGCTAGGGAGTTCATATACGCAATACTGCATGACGACAAGCGCCTTACCATCATGACATCCTATAATCGTGACATGTTTAACTATCTGTATGAAAGATTTCTGACAAAATTAAAAAAAATTCCCAATATACCACCATTCTTAGATGACCAAAAACAAAATCCCGGAAACATACACATGCTAGACAAAGAATCTGCCTTGTTGCTTACCCTCATAAAGTACAGGTCAAATGATCAACATGAAAGATTAGGGGTGTGGTTTGGTGTGAATGAAGATGCAATATCCACATATCTAAAATTTGTAAAACCCATACTAGAAAAAATTCTACCTACCGCTAAAAAGATTACCCGTATGATAAAATCAGCAAAAACCAAGAATGAATTTGAAAAACTAGTTCCCGGAAGCACTCTAATACATGATAAAGTTGTGGTTTCTAGACAGATAATCGGGGAAAACGATAAAGAAAACACATCATACTCGGACAAGAAAAATGACTTTACGTGGAATACCACTATAGTGACAAACCGTGCTGGCCTGATACTCTGGACAAGTAGAACACTCAAAGATGGTACGCATGACTCCACTATACCTGTAAAAGACACGATAGACTTGGGAGTCTGGTCAAAAGGTATGCTCAAAGAAGAAACACCTGAAGAGGGAAAAATCATAGTACTAGCTGACAAGGGACATGTGGACCTGAAAAAATCTTATCCCGGCATAAATCTAGTAATACCAAAGAAACCCAAGGGACGTGAATTAACTGTACAAGAAAAGTCAAGAAATGAAAAGATCAACAATAAAAGAATAAAAGCAGAGCAGACCATAAATGTGATGAAACGTTGGGAGATAATAACAAACTCTTATGACTGTACGATAAATGACTTTGAGTCAGATTTTTCAATATGCACAGGACTTGCCAACTTTATGCTTCTTTGGGATTCAGATAGAAAGCAACCAAGACTTGATTACTCATTGTACTGTGAATAGTGAATCATGATAGTGAATCATAATGTGTGTTATTTTGTAAAGTTGTGTCACTTTGATATGCTACTTTAGCATAGTATCTGTTTGCATCACATCTTGGTAAAAAGTCTAGTAAAATTGTGACCTCTGACATGTTTTTAAAATTTAAAATCAATTATGCAAAAGTCCACATTATTTGATGTGTGTCTGCTGTATGTCGATATTGTCAATATGGATATTTTTGGGTTTGATCCTAATGTGTATAATTTTTAGTTTTGAATCTAAAAGATAGCCAGTAATCAAAACATTCAGATGTTTTTGAATAGTCATTACTGTTTGAACAACAACATATCATGATATCCAAGTTTGGTTTTTTGCCATATCATGTGTATTTGGTATGATTTCTTTGCCCAGATGCGCAAAATCATCTCCTTGTCAGTATAGTAGGTTTTGCAGGATGATGCTAATCATTCTAACACAGTACACATATCAGAATCAATGTACTTGCACAACTTGGCTACACATATCCAAGAATCAATCAAACTCTAATATCATAACATTCATTACAACTGCATGCTAGCCCGCACCACACACGCCACACACATCAAAAGTCAGATGTTGGTAGAACATTTAGATGTACGATTAACAACTGCCAGATTCCCAACAGTGACAAACTAAAACGAGTAAAACGCAGGTTGCAAGATTCGATACTTTACACATTCAACTAGCAGAAAACATGCAGTAATGATATGGTGCCAACTTGAGATTTATATGTAAACGAGTTACAGCGCAACTGTGGCTAGGTTGAGATGCAATGACTATGGCTTTGAATGTAATTTCGTGGCCGAGGGTGAAACAGCAGACGTTATAGAAAAGTTCAAGATGCATACAGAAGAAGAACATGGAATAGACTATTCCAATGAAGCTCTGATGCAGTTTATAATAAGGCAACAGGGTTGAGTCAAATCAGCATTAATCAAGCTTCGACCCTGTGCATAATGGCCTCTAAAATAGGAGTTTCCTTGTCGATGAGTTTTTCAACTGCCGGTACTATTCCTGCCCTTTCCCGGACATTTTCTTCGTAAATTTCAGCCACCTGATCCCGAAATAATAACTTGATTCCAGGTAGTACAGTTATGCTCTCATCAACAGTTCTTGGATCAGAGACATCAAGAATTAGTGTTCCCTTCTTTTTATCCTCCATAATTAGATGGATTCTGTCACGTGTGATTAAAAAGTAATCAGAAGTGGTCGCGACAAAAATTATATCATATTTATCAAATCCCCGCAGCACGTCTCCAAATTCTACAGGCTTTCCTCCCAGTATTTGTGAAAATTCAGTCGACCTTTCAATGGTTCTACTTGTCACCTCAAATGCAATTCCCTTTTTGTTTAACGTCTTTGCAATCATGGCAGCCGGTCTGCCGGTTCCAATTAGTAATATTTTTTTCTTGGCATCAAGACCAGCCTTTTCATCAACTATTCTAACTGCAACATCACCCAAAGATAGCACATTTTTGCTAATAGATGTAGTCTCTCGGATTCTTTGTGCAATGCGTATGGTACTTTCAAACAGTCTGTTTAGAACCCTGCCAGAATGACCCGCATGCTTTGCAGTAGAGCTTGCCTCTACTATTTCATCAAATATCTCCTGCTTACCGACAACCACAGAATCTAGTCCGCATGCAAGCCGTAATAGATGAAAGTAGACATTTGAACTCTTGTAGACTTCTAGAGTTTGATCAAAGTGGTCGATATCATTTTGTTCCATATTAGTTAGAGATTCCCAAGTTTCTTTGATCTTGTTTAGAACCAGTCCTTTTCCTTCTGCGCGTCGCGCATCTGGTGAATCCCCTCCGGCTACGTTGCTAACTGTAAAAATTTCAACCCTGCTTGCAGTCTGGATTATGAGACATTCATCAACCTCAGGTATTTGTCTGAATGCCTCAGTTGCAGCATTAACGTCTGGAAATGAAAATCTTGCCAGTGCATGAAGTGGGATATTTTTAAAAGTCACCCGTGCAGTCATTACATCAAATTTGTACCCAACCATTTCAAATCACTTTTGCAGTTTGCTTCTCCCACCCTTGGCAGTGCGGAACACATTCATCCCAAGGAAAAAGTTTTCATGTATTGATGCAAGATAAGAAACATCATGTTTTGCACTTGCTATATCTCCAGAAGTTGCATCTGGATCCTTTTTTAGTTTTTCCAGCCGCATTCTTGCCTCTTCTAAAAAGCTTCCAACCCCTGATTCATAATTTGATACACCACCATATTCTGGACTGAGAAGACGTTCAGGTTCATACTTTGGAGTGTTGTCAACTGGAGTTTCTGCCTTTCGTGTGAGCTCGTCTTGCTGTTCTTGGGATAATATCGGAAGTGGGAATCTATCTTTTTTTTGCAAAAAGAACTCTGGCTCTCCTAGTTCACGCTTGAATATCTCCTCATTTTCACGCTTGAAAGTATATGCCTGTACCTTTGAAGAGCCAGCCTTTTCAGTATCGGCAATTGCCTTGTATTCAGCATCGATGGCTACTTTTGCAGCTGCCTCAGCTGCTACCTTTGCAGCCTCTGCCTTTTGTATGGCGGCTTTTGCAGCTGCCTCTGCTTCCTCAGCTGCCTTTGCGGCAGCTTCAGCCGCATCAGTTGTCTTGACTATGGCTTCTGCTCCTTTTGATGTCTCAGCAGTATCCTCTGCATGTATCTTGTCCCGTTTTACTACAGGTTCTGCTTTTGTAGTGCTGGTAGCAGGCTTGTCTCCGGGCTTGGATTCATTTTGGCCTTCAGGCATCAGATTTTTACTAAAGTTGCCTGAATTTTAATATTCTTGTATAGGCAGCCTTCACTGCTGTGCAACAAAAACCATCATTAGTACAAATTCCAATTAGTCATGCTTGACTGCAAAGTAGTCTAGAATCCAATTCAATGGTCTTGTCGTAGCATATGATAGGGAAGACTAAATTATCATACACATTCAGCTTTAGCAACTTTCTAGGCAGGAAAAAACCATGCCAGTATATAAAAATCTAAAAACAAAATTGGTCAGAGTGCATGTTCTATACTAGACAATACCAAGACCACACAAAAGCACCTTATACCTTGTCATCTTGTTGCATTATCAATTTCGGTTTTGATATAGTGTACTTCAGAGTTGTCAGGATCTAATTTTACTATCACATCATAGCACTTGAGAGCCTCGGCATATTTGTTTAAAGCAAGAAGGGTTAAAATCTTGTTTACATATGCCTCGATATACTCTGGATCAAGCCTTATGGCAGTGTTAAAACATTCTATTGCATCATCATATTTTTTTAGCGCATGTAATGTTTTACCTTTGGAGATGTACGTTGGTTCATATTCAGGATCAAGTCTTATTACAGTGTTAAAGCATTCTATGGCATCATCATATTTTTTTAGCGCATGTAATGTTTTACCTTTGGAGATGTATACCGAGTAGATTTCTGGATCAAGCCTTATGGCAATATTAAAACATTCTATGGCATCATCATATTTTTTTAGCGCATGTAATGTTT
>JAPOPJ010000007.1 GCA_026712925.1 Nitrososphaerota archaeon | reverse complement strand
TGCAAAATGTTTGTTGATGCTAGGGGAATATCATCACTAATACAAAAAGACCGGACTGGTATTTTACAGTCAGCGCAATATGAAATATATGCAGACTGGATAAAAAAGGATAGAGTAAATGTTTATCTTGATGCGGAAAAATTTCCTGGATTCTTTGCTTGGGTAATACCGTCTAGTTATGGACGGGGCAAAGTTGGACTTGCTGGTAGGGGAATAAATGCCGCTTATACCCTGAATCAATTCCTTGGTACGATGAGTGATCATTGTATAATTAGAAAGATATATGCTCCCATCTGGATTAAAGGCCCTATTGAAAAGTTTGTAGATGGTAGAGTTGTAACTATAGGTGATGCTGCAGGACAGGCAAAGCCTACTACTGCTGGTGGAATATTCTCAAGTGGAATGGGGGGAATTTTTGCTGGAAGGGCAATCTCAAAGTTTCTTTCAAGTGGGAACAGATCAGATTTGGAGCAATATCAGAAAAACTGGAAGGGTATGTTTGGCAGAGAATTTACACGACAATTACTTGCAAGAAAGATTCTAGAGCGTCTTGATAATATAACTATAAACAAACTGTGCAAGTCAATAACACCAGATATGGCAAAAGAGATATCTGAAAAGGATGACTTTGACTTTCATACAAGCTCTGTAGTGAGATTGCTTGGTGCAAGCGGAACTATACAGGCAATTAGGGCAATTGCAGGAGCAGAACTGCAAAAGATTCTGCGATAGCTTTTTGGTTATTGTTTGTATTCCAAAATTGTATGTGCATGGGGAATAGGTGCATGCTGGTTTTATGTTTGGAGTATGGGTGTGAAGAATTACGCTTTTTGCATCAGTGGTATGGTAGGATTTGTTGTAATAAATTTGATATACACGCATTGGTATAGATGTGGTTTTTGTAGAGTTTGGCATTCTATGATGGAACAAGTGGTATGGGTGCGAAATTCTCAGAATTATACGACAAACTCTATTTTCAAATCTGTTGCATAATTAACTTGGTAAACTATAAATGATGTTTGCAAAGAAAATCGTGCATGTCATCTACAATCTCGCTACCTACATGCGACTGTTGTAACAAGCACATCATGCCTAATGACAAGTGCGTAAAATTCAACTGTCCTGAATGTGGTTTGAGCTTGATTTGGAGATGCCAGAGTTGCAGGGAATCTGCAAGGACATACATGTGTAGTTCTTGTAATTTCCAGGGGCCATAATGATATGGCTCAACTACTCTTGATAACAAAGATACTTCCTACAGGTGTGGATGTGGATCTTGACGCAACGGCAGAAAAGATAAAGGCATCCCTCAAAGACGGGATTGAAATGAAGAGACATGCTAAAGAGCCGCTTGCCTTTGGCTTGGAATTTCTCAAGATAGAATTTGTTCTAGATGACAAAGAAGGCCAGATGGATTCACTAGAAGAATCTGTAAAGAGTACTGACGGGGTAAGTGAATTTGAGGTTTTGAACATGAGCCGAATGTCAGTTGATATGAAATAGGTGATTCCTTGGCACGCAAAGAAGAACCTTTGCAGATGAGAATCGGAGAGGCAAAACAAAGAGATGTGGGAAAAAAGCGCGCACGTGTAGGTCCTGAGGCAATGGACCACCTCAAGGTAGCGCCAGGTGATGTTATAGAATTAGTGGGCTCTAGGTCAAGCTGCGCTGTAATTTGGCCTGTTGATGAGGATGAAAAATTTTCAGACATTATAAGGATAGATGGCCAGACTAGGAAAAACATTGGCGCATCACTAAATGACATAATCACTATAAAAAAAGTTACCTCAAAAACAGCAAAATCTGTGGAATTGATTCCGGTAAATGATACTGTAACAGTTGACAAAGAGTTTACGGATTTTGTCAAGAATCGATTAAAGGGCTTACCTATAGTACATGGTGATGAGATTTCAGTAATGATTCTAGGAAACTCTATGGACTTTAAAATCACAAAGACTACCCCAAAACATGTGGTAAAGATTGACCGTGCAACCAACCTTACAATCTCTACTGAAACTGCTGTAGATAGAAAGGTAAGAGTGACGTATGAAGAAGTAGGCGGACTACAAAGTGAGGTAAAAGCAATGAGAGAGATTGTAGAGCTTCCACTAAGACATCCGGAATTGTTTGCACGACTTGGCGTAGAGCCACATAGCGGCATTTTACTTTATGGTCCTCCGGGATGTGGTAAGACACTGCTTGCCAAAGTTCTTGCAAGTGAATCTGAAGCAAGCATGTTTTCAATTAATGGACCAGAAATAATGAACAAGTATTATGGTGAGACTGAAGCTAAACTTCGTGACATATTCAAAGATGCAAAAGATAACTCTCCGAGTATTATTTTTGTAGATGAGATAGATGCAATTGCACCAAAAAGAGAAGAAGCATATGGGGATGTGGAAAAAAGAGTTGTTGCCCAGCTGCTTGCATTGATGGATGGTTTAACTGATAGGGGAAATGTGATTGTACTAGGTGCTACAAATAGACCAGATAGTGTGGACCCTGCACTGAGAAGGCCGGGTAGATTTGATAGAGAGTTTGAGATATCAGTTCCAAATGAAGATGGAAGAATGGAGATTTTGCAAATTCACACACGCGGGATGCCAATTGATGATAGAATTGAATTAAAAGATCTTGCATCTGAGCTTCATGGATATACTGGAGCAGACATAAAGTCACTGTGCCGAGAAGCTGCACTAAAATCAATCCGGAGATATCTTCCAAAAATAGATCTTGAGACTGAACAAATCCCCTCCAAAGTTTTACAGTCAATGCAGATAAAATTACTTGACTTTTATGATGCAATGCATGAGGTAGTCCCTACTGCCATGAGGGAATTTTATGTGGAGAGATCAAAGGTATGGTGGCAAGATGTAGGAGGGCTTGATGATGTGAAAAAATCACTTACAGATAATTTGGTTCTTGCCATGAAAGAACCTGGTAAATTCACAAAGATGGGAATACGGCCTCCCAAGGGTGCATTAATGTATGGTCCTCCTGGGTGTGGCAAGACATTACTTGGAAGGGCACTTGCCACTGAAACTGGAGCCAACATGATACTAGTCCGGGGCCCTGAGATACTCTCAAAGTGGCTTGGGGAATCTGAAAAGGCAATCAGGGAGATATTTAGAAAAGCTAAAGCATCATCACCATGCGTTATAATATTTGATGAGCTTGACTCTCTTGCACGCTACAAGTCTGGTGAAGGGGGAATTGGAGAAACCGTATTGAGCCAGCTACTCACTGAGATTGAGGATGGTGCCTCATCTAGGGTTGCCGTAGTCGGGATTACCAACAGGCCAGATATTCTAGATAATTCGCTATTACGAACAGGCAGATTGGATTTGGTACTATATGTAGCACCACCCGATGAAAAAGGCAGGTTGGAAATAATAAAGATACTTACAAAAAAGATGCCACTTGATGATGATGTCAATTTGCAAGAGATTGCAGTTGCGACGCAAAATTACACTGGGGCAGATTTGGCAGCACTATGCAGAGAAGCCGCAGTCCAGGCAATGAAGTCAAACTCTGCAAAAATCTCTAGCGCTGATTTTGCAAATAGCTTGAGACAGGTCAGACCATCAATCACAAAGGATGTTGATCAGTGGTATAATACTGTAAGGGAGAGCATTTCAAATGTAGTTCCAAAGTCAGGGGACAAATCATTTTACGGATAGTATGGCATGAATTTATGATATTATCACATACCAAATACTATACATACCAAATATCACACACACCAAAACTACACATAACTGGCATCATAATAGTATCGTATCAACATCACACATGTGGTAAATAGCCACATGGTAAACAGCCACATGGTAAATATACCCAAGATGTTTTAACAAATCGAAGTGGCGATTCCGCTAAAAAACATAATACATGACAAGATAAAAGATATGGGTTCTACTACTGATGTTGACTTGTACAAAACACTTTCCAAGGGAGGTGTACTAGTTGCAGAAGATAGATTCAACAAGCTTTTGTTGGACCTGGAGATATTGGGACTAATTAGAGTTGCATGGATTACAAAAGATGAGAGGCGAATTGAGGCAGTTGAACAAAAAGAGCCTGAGGATATTTCCAAGGAAATATCTGAAAAAGATTATGAGGCTAGTTTTCCGGGATTTGAAAAATAATCTCTAAATTCTGATATGAAATGCGGCATCTAATGCTATTGCCATGAATATTATGGTAAGATATGGGGCAGTCACTTTGTATGCTTTCCATGCAAACTCTGAAGTGGGTTGCTTTGTAAGTTTGTAGTGGTATGCAAGCATCAGTCCTCCTGATGCGGCGGCAATTATCATGTATATTACCCCCATGCCAAACATATAGAGCATTAGTGAGTATGGCAGTAAGATTATAGTATTTACCAGTATGTATTTTGATGTCTGTTGCATTCCAATTACCACTGGCAACATGGGGACGTTGGCCCTTGCATATTCATCTTTTATCTTCATTGCAAGGCACCAAAAATGGGATGGTGTCCATACAAAGACCAAAAACCCGATTAAAAATCCTAGAACATCCATGCTTCCGGTTGCAGCTGACCATCCTGCCCAAGCAGCTGCACTACCTGCTATTCCACCTATGACGATATTAGATGTGTTTAGACGTTTGAGCCATACGGTGTAGATTATGACGTATGAGAATATTCCAAGTGCAATAAAGAATGCCGATGCTGCATTTAGTGCAAAATATCCATAAATTACAGATATGCAACTTACTAACAAACCATACATTAGGACACTTGATGCTGACATTCTTCCTGAAGGAATGGGTCTAGCACTAGTTCTGCCCATCTTGCGATCAATATCTCTGTCATAGTAGTGGTTTAAAGCACTGGATCCTGCTGATGCTAGTGCACCAGCAATTATAATGTGTAGATATGCCCAATAGTCAAGTTCTATTGCGCCTTCTACTAGCTTGCTTGCCGCATACATCGATGTAACTGCTGTGATTACCAGCAGAACAACGATTCTAGGTTTTGATATCTCTAGTATTTCCTTAAATCCCAATCTCATTCTATCCTATATTGTAGGCATTTAATTTATTCGACATGTGTGGGCAATTTCAAAAGGAATAAGTATATCGCACCTACCAGCTAGCATAAATGAGTAACTGGGATCTCATGATGCCGGGAATGGGGCTAACAGCCATAGGATTGGCTGGAATCGTCATATCCTATGCAGGCATTGCTCACACTTTCATAGATGGAATGCACGCCCTGACTGGCCTGACTATGTTTATCGGGCTGATCTTTTTAGCAGTTGGAATATTGGATGGAGGTGTATCTACTAGTAATAAGGCAAAGGCAACTACACTAGTTATTCTCTCAATTGGCTTAGGCTTTGGCATGTTTGCATTCACGTTTAACACATCAGACTTTACAGTAACTCTTGCAGGAATACTAATGGCAATAGCATTTCCTGCCATAATGATTGCCTATATTGCATCAAAGATGCCCCAGTATCTCAAGCCTGTGGGATCAATTACTGCAATGGCAGGCGCTACTGGAATTATCATGTGGGTAGCTTTTGGCTTTGTCAGTCCTGATACGTATATGATTCAGGAGCAGAGTGTAGAAATAGAAGTACCTGATGTGGTAGTAGAACCGGCAGGGCCGATATTTACAATCTCTGTTCTAGAAGGCTCTTCTGTACAAGATACGCCAGACTATGACCCTGATGTGGCAAATGTTCCCAAGGGTCATATTGTAGAGTGGATAAATAATGATACTCTAGCTCACACTGTAACTAGTTTTGATGATGTTGGGGAGACATTTGACTCTAGCTTGTTTGGCGCAGGAGAATCATTCACACTAGATACTTCTACTTTAGATATAGGTGAATACGAATATTTCTGTATAGTGCATCCGTGGATGGTCTCTACACTAATTATTGAAGAAGTAGAGGATATTCCAACAGTGGTGATTCCAGATGGTGCAGGCATTATACAGGACGGCCAGATTTATTATGATCCAGACGTGATAACTGTAAGTGTAGGTAGTACGGTGGTATGGGATAATATTGATAGCGTATTTCATACTATAACATCAGGTACTCCCGATGGTGGGCTAGATGGTCTGTTTGATTCATCTATAGTTTCTGCAGGGGAGACTTTTAGTTATACCTTTGATGAGGCAGGCTCGATAGACTATTACTGTATAGTGCATCCGTGGATGATAGGAACTGTAATTGTAGAGTGACTTGGAAAGAATTACGCTAACCGTACAGCAGCAAAAAATACTTGTAGACCACGCAGAACGCGAATACCCAAATGAATCATGTGCCATTCTTTTTGGGCATTCAAGTGATGGGAAAGTAAAGGCTTCTAAAATATTTCTCACAGATAATATGGATGATACCACTGATAGCTTTACCATTCCTGAGGAGCAACTTATTCGGGCATATGATTTAGCTGAGAAAGAAGATACTTGTATAGTTGGAATTTTTCACTCTCATCCACACTCTGAGGCATATCCATCAAGTACAGACATGGAGTTTATGCATGTTAATCCGGTTGTGTGGGTGATTTATTCGGGGAGTGATGAAAACTTTCGGGCATATACCTTGAATGGTACAGTTAAAGAAGTACCAATATTGTGGGAGAGTTGAATAGTTTCATGTACTATTCAAGCCCAACTTTTATCAGTCAATAAAAAAATAAACATTGTCTGATTTCATTATATCATTTGATTATATCATTTGGATTCCTTACAAATATTTACAGGAATTAATAGAATATCTCAAAAATTCAGCAAAGATGCGGACATTCGTTTATCAAGTTCTTTTTCAGTTTCTCCATATTCTTCTAATATTTCAGTCAATACTATGTGGCATTCCAATTTTTTAAGAAATACCTTGAATGCGTTCTCTAGATCGTGTTGTCTTGAATCGTTTCTAGGATTGTCTGCAAGTGCTTTTGCTGCTTGCATTATATCAAAAAGGCCTTGTTGATAATCATCAAGTGTCATCTTTTGCATCGAGTTATCTGCAGTAATCTTCATAATACTAATTGCAATCTCTAGACATTTGCAAAAATCAACTATGGCTGAATAGTCTGATTTGTCTATCCTGTTTATGTGTTCTATGATGCTTTTGTAATTATTTTTTCTAATAATATCTAACATTTTACGCGTTGTTGAATCAGAATATAAAACCATCACACAGAGATCTCCATTTTGAATCGTAATGTATGGTTTGATGGGTACATGATTCTTACTATTCATATTTTG
>JAPOPJ010000068.1 GCA_026712925.1 Nitrososphaerota archaeon | reverse complement strand
TATTGACGGAAATGACACAAACGCATTTGTCACCATACTTACATTTGACGGCAAACCCGCACCATCAGGTTCCACTGGTACAATGTACATGCAGCATAGTGATTATTATTTGGAATTAATCAAAGTAAGTGATGGACAGAACTAGACTAATATGATGTGATGCAGATAGGACAGTTTTTACTACCATACACTGAAAACCCACATCTAAAACAGAATAGTTAGATTGCCTCAAAAAAGATTTGTTCAAGTTGCCAAAAAACCCCCTACGACAACGTGATTGTGTGGCAGAGTGGTGAAGAATGATAATTACCATACACTGTATGAAACAAGCAGACATATTGATCGCATGTATTATATCATGTATTATGTCAGATATGATTCCATCTACACATGCCAAAAGCACCACATGAGAGCACACATGAGAAGACACAGTACATCTGTTCAGAGACGTGCAAATTTCATCACTTGAGAGTTCCAATCGTGTAACAAAAGCTTCTTTTAAACAATATCGACTCTCCCTGATATGGAAATTGCCATCAATGCTGTACTGACTGTAGCAGGTTTGGTAATGCTATGCTATGGAGGAAATTGGCTTGTCAACGGAGGTGTGGCAATTGCAAGGAAATTCAGAATAAGTAGTATGGTAATTGGTATGACTGTAGTAGCTTATGGTACATCCACCCCAGAGCTTGCAGCAAGCATAGCTGCTGTAGGTGAGCACAGTGATGTAGTGTTGGGAAACATAATTGGTAGTAATATTGCCAACATTGGGATGGTGATTGGAGTTGCGGCAATCCTAATTCCGCTTACAGTATCTAAAACCACGCTTCGAAAAGATGTCCCCATAATGCTAGGCTTTTCACTATTACTAATTGTACTATCTTTAGATGGTGAGGTCTCACAATATGACGGGCTCTTGCTAATTGGCCTGTTAGTAGCATTTACCATATACACATACAAGGGCGCAAAAGACAGCCGGGAAAAGACAACAGAAAAAGTCAAAGAAAGTATCCGTATACGATCTTTGATTCTCCTTGGAGTTGGAGTTGCGCTACTCTATGTAGGAGCAGAACTAACAGTAGATAATGCAGTTGCCATTGCAAAAAACTTTGGAATTTCTGAGAGAATTATAGGAATAACAGTAATTGCAATCGGGACATCACTACCAGAGTTAATCACATCAGTCATTGCAATAAGAAAGGGACACTCTGATATTGGAATAGGCAATATTCTTGGTAGTAATATTTACAACATTTTGATGATCATGGGAGTAGCTGCCACTATATCTGGAGTTGCAGTTGCACCAGAAGCACTGTATGACTATATCATAATGATTGTATTTAGCATGACACTCTTCCTTGGCATGATTTCAGGTGTTATAAATAAAAAGATGGGAATTGGTCTAGTTATAGCATATTGTGCATACCTTGCATCCAGCTTGTTGTTGTAGTGTATCTCATAGTGTATGTCATGGTGTATGACATAGTACAGTAATGGTGTATGACATAGCACAGTCATAGTGCACATCACACCAATATGAAACGCACTCCACCATGTTTGGTTTTACAAATGCCACAAATATCATCATACACCAAACATCATACATCATACTGGCATGACTGGGACATTTTCCACCCTCAAGCTTGGAGTAATAGATGGAAGAGATGCCCACTGCATGACATTTTTCTCATCATCACATACCCCAGATATATCATAAAGCATTGTAGGTAAATTGTGAGTTATCCGGACTGGTTTTACAGGACCTACTATCTCGCCGTTCTCTATTAACTGTATTCCACTCCTTGCAGTACAAGAAAAATCCCCACGAATTGGATTTAGTGCATATGTGTACCATAACCTTCCAACTAATACCCCATGTCTAGTATCTTGTATTGCCTCATCTCTAGACATATCCCCAGGTATGACGCGAAGATTGTGCGGTGCAGAGCCCGGGATTGGATTTGCACCCCTGCCCATCAGATTGCTTGGACGAGATGCATTTCCAGTAGATTCTACTCCCCACTTGAATGCATCATATGTATTTGAAAAGATATTGTAAAAGAGACCATCCTCAATTAGCAAATTTGGCATGGTTGATACCCCTTCATCATCAAATGGTCTTGTGCCAATTCCCTGTGGTATGTGTGGATTATCCTCTAGAGTAAAACACTCTGCCGCAACTTTTTTGCGAAGTTTGCCTGTAAGGCAGCTAGTTTTTTCAGCATACTGCCTTAGGCCAAAATTTGGATATATGACAAATGCCAAAAGTTCACCTACCGAGTATGGTTCAAGTACAAGGGTACGCTGCCCGGCATCACACTTTACTGGGTGCTCAGAAGCAAGACACATTTCTTTAGAATCATTTCCTATCATATCTGCTGAAAATGCATCAAGTGTTCTACAGCAATTATGCCCAAACCCAGAAGCACCGGCTTTAGAGTCTGCATTTATCATGCCAGATATGTACGTGGCTTTATCCAAACCATACAGTCCGTGAGAGTTTCCTATCTCAAATATTTCAGATATGATATTTAGTGACCCTGTGATATTACTTATCTTATCATGTGTAGTAGAGTTTATCATTTCTTGTGCAATGTCAGCCGCATCTGCCCCGCCGATATCATCTAGTTTATCATCAAATGTTTCATCTAGTGATTCCACTGCACCAATCTCATGCGGTAGTGATTCCCAGAATTGTATCTCTCGTATATCAGAGTGTGGCATATCATCTAACATGGAATATAGATTCTCCAATTTTTCTGTCTGGTATGATATGATTCTTTTGCGGTGTATTATCCGCACGCCAAAATTCTCCTCAAAATTGTGTTTTATCTCTGCAACATTAGAGTCAGTGATTCTGATTGTAACTATATCCTTTGTCACCTTTGTAATCTCGCATTCATCAAATCCCCGATTCCCAAAGTACTCAATTGAACCCTCAAAGGAAGACAACTATACTCGCCTTGGATTCACATATCTAAACTTGTTTATCTTGATTAGTTCCTTGTATGAGCCAAATCGTGCATCATCTGCTACATCTAGTGTATCAGCACCCACACCCTCAGAGTCACGATCAAATTTGTGTAATATATCATAGTGTGTGTTTCTTTGTGCAGGAATGCGGCCTATCTCTCGTACAAGTTTTCGTATCTCTCGGGGTCGAATTAGTTGCCCATATCCTGCCCCTGCTGATGTAGATATGCTTTCATTAATTAGTGTGCCACCAAAGTCATTTGCACCCCACATGAGGAGTAGTTGCGACATCTTTTGGCCTTCTTTTACCCATGACATTTGTATATTATCAATGGAATTATTTAGCATAATCCTTGCAACAGCATGTGTAAGTAGTACATCTTTGCCACTGCCGCCCTGCATAATATTATCATGCAGGTTATGTTTGTACATTGGTGCCTCAGTATGTACAAAGTTGAGCGGTACAAATTCTGTAAATCCTCCCGTCTCTTTTTGAATGTCTCTAATTAGTGCTATATGCTTTACACGATCTTGGAGTGATTCTACGTGTCCAAACATCATAGTAGATGTAGTACGTATGCCAAGCCGATGTGCAGTTTTTATGATATCAATCCAGTCATTTACAGATATGCGGCCCGGAGATATCTTATCCCTGATATTCTGATCAAGTATCTCTGCCGCTGTACCAGGTAATGTCCCTACACCGGCATCCTTTAGACGACTAAGATACTCTGAAAATGATACCTTTGAGAGAGTTGCACCATACAATACCTCTTCAGGTGAAAATCCATGTATGTCAATATCTGGTACTTTTGACTTTATATCCTGACATATCTTTTCATACAGACCAGATTCCATATCTGGAGGAAGTCCTGCTTGAATGCATACCTCTGTTGCACCAAGTTCTCTAGCCTCTATAGTACGCCTTACAATTTCTTCGGATGGTAAAAAGTACCCTTCATCTTCTCGAAAGTCTCTGCTAAATGCGCAAAATCCACATTGCTTTATGCAGACATTTGTAAAGTTGATATTTCTATTTACGATATATGTTACCAAATTCCCAACCCGTCTCTGCCTTAGCTCATCGGCAACCATCCCTACAAGATGAAAGTCAGTTCCCTGTGCATTATACAACTCTAGACCTTCCTGAGGGGTAATCTCTACATCATGCAGAGCTTTATCTAGAATTTCAGAAATTACCGGATCTCCGGATTTTAATAAATTCCATCTAGTCATTTCCAATATTTCTCCGCTACTAGTTTATCATCTTCAATTACACCCATCATACTTCTCAACTTTCTACTTACAAAAGTAAAGTACTCTGGATATATAGGAAACCTACACTTTAGCTCAAAGCCATATTGTGCAGAGTTTTCCCGGATTTTATCAATTTCAGGCCATGGAAACTCTGGATTCACATAGTCTGGCGTTAGAGGCGAGACACCACCCCAGTCATTTATCCCAGAGTGTAAAAAATCACCATAAGTGTGTGGGGATAGATTTGGAGGAACTTGTATATTCATTTCAGGCATGGCAATTCTAGTTAATGCAACTATTACTCTGAAATAGTTCTCGTCTGCTGGTGCATGATTTCCCATCATAGTATCAGGCTTTGGTTGAAAGTTTTGCAGTATTACCTCTTGTATATTTCCAAATGTTTCATGCAAGTTTCTTATTGCTATGATAGAGTCAATGATTTCATACGGTGTCTCACCTATTCCTACTAACAGTCCAGTCGTCATGGGGATTTTGAGCCTGCCAGTGTTTTTTAATATTTGAAGGCGGGCCTGAGGTTTTTTGCTTGCTGCCAGATAATGTGGCATGCCTCTATTACACAACCTTTCACTAACATTCTCAAGCATTATTCCCATAGAGACATTTGTTTTTTGCAACTCTCTCAAGTCTTCTTTTTCCAAATTTCCTGCATTTGTGTGAGGGAACAATCCTGACTCTAGTGCCATTTCTGAGGCATGTATCAAATATTCAGCAGTGGATGTAAAGCCATTTGATTTTAGCCATTTTTTTGCCTCTGGGTATTTTAGCTCTGGTGCCTCGCCGGTAACAAAAAGTGCCTCTACACAGTGATATTTCTTTGCAATATCTAGCATGCTTTTTACATCATGTAGTGACATGAGTGAGAGTTTTGCATCAGTAGGCTCTGCCTTGTAAGTGCAGTATGAACACGTATCTTTACACAAATTTATAACATTGAAAAATGCCTTTTTTGAAAATGTGACTATATTTTTTTTAAACTTTTTCCGTAGTTCCCATGATGCTGTGAATAGTTCTGTTGGGTCATTTCTAGAGTCCATGTATATCCTTATGAGATCATCACGTAAGGCGTGCCTGCCATCTAGTATATTGTTTAAACTCTCAGAATGTAACACGAGTTTGTTCAACAGAGATGATGCCATTCTAGGAGTATTTATGCTTGCACTCAAACTTAATCGTACCAGCATACCTCCACACTAGTTTATTCAAATTTGGCCAACTCGTCCAAAAAATACTACTAATACCAAACGTGTCTAGAAGGAAATAACGAATTTGCAACAAAACCTTGTTAGGGTTCTCCCACAAATTCGGGGCTTTTGGTAAATACTCAGCATTTCCAACAAAGCCAATCACATCAAGATACTCTAACATATCAAATCTGTTTTGTATGCACTGGGCAATTTGAATTGTTTCAATGATATAATCAAGGATATAATCCAGGATATGAGCAAATACAGACAATATCAACATCAGAGAATTAAATTAGAAAAAGTCTCGAATTTGTGGAAGAACCCCTTGTCAGAAAAATATATGTGATACATAGGTCATGCATCTATGTTGAATAAGCAAACCATGTGTGTATTGGAGTTGTTGAGAATAGAGGATGAAACAGGACACAAAACCATCAAAGGCCAAGTATAGATACAAAAGATGATGTATGTTGCTTTCAAAACTCACCCTGAATTAGATTATGCTTTTGAGCCTCACAAATATGGGATGTATAGTAAAACACTCAAAAACATTCTAAACAATCTCAACGAAAAAGGACTGGTATGTATAGACAAAAGCAATGAAAGAGATCAGCCCATACACCTTACTGCAGAAGGATTAGAAGAATCCGAAAGGGTTAGCAAACGTATTGATTCCCGCATACAAGAGACGTTACAAACTATAAAATCCATACTCAATACACTCAGATATAACAAGCTTGTTGTACTAATGTATACAAAATATCCAGAAATGCTTGAGAAATCAGAACAAAAAAACGAGTATGAGAAATGGAGAGAAAACACGGCAATATCCATGGTGCAAGACGACAAGGTGTCGTTGTTATTAGGACTCAGAATGTCTGGCCTGAGTTGGGAGTGGTTTGGAATCAGGATATATGGCACAAACAACTCAGATTCATTACAAAATGGTGCGATATATGCAGATTCAGATTCATAAACAAGTGACTAGAGTTAATGACACAATCAGATGTATGGTACTATTTTGATGCAAACATACTGATACTGTTAAACAACAACGGATTGATCGAAACGCTAAAACAATTCAAAGAAAAAAAGATGGTAAAATTGCTAATTACCAACGAGATCAATAAAGAACTGTGAGATAAACCCAAGGAAAAATCTACCAGAAATCATGACATATCCAAGATAAATAACCTCATACAGAGAGGCACATTAGATATAATTGATCCAAGTGATTTGAACAGAACTGATGCAGATTATTTAAAATTGTCCAAACAGGACGTGGGGGAAGAGAGCCTGTTGCAAGCAATTGTCAAAAGAAGTAAAAAGCATCCAAAAGTAAAACACATATTTGTAACAAACGATCAAAAGGCATTAGAGAAAGCAAGTGTATTAAATCTTAAAATAGAAACCATAACAGACTATCTGAATCATCTAACCGATTATCAGATTATTGAATGCGGGCATGCTTTAGTAGTAGCAGAAATAGCATTGAGTGAAATATCAAAATACCGCAACATGTGACTGCAAATGTGTCACATTGCACATTCTGGTGTAGAATCATTTGGAATGTAAACACGTTCAGTCACGCATCATCGAGGCGAGATAATGATCAAGATCACATCCAAGAGTAGGCAACATGTTTGAATATACTAGTTTATTTTACAAACAGAAATCAAGCCCAGATTAGTTCTCGATGTGTTACTACCATGTGATCTGTGCCTTGTGATCTGTGACAGATGCAGATTAAATAAACATACCACGGCACCTAAATTCATCTTCCACAGAATCATAAACTGAGCGGGCTTTGGATTCAGCCACGACAGCATCTTCGTTTGTGGGTTCGGACCAGGCACCTGGATATCTTGCCTCAATTGCCCATTCGGCCAGAATAGACAGCTCGCTGTGTGCGTCACGCACTGCCCAGCCTTTTGGAAGCAGTTTTTTCAAAACGTTCAAATCGTGTGTGTATGGAAACGCAATACCTTCAAACACCAAGGCCGCCTTTAGAGCTTTTTCTGCAGACTGTTGACATAGCCAACAAACATGATGAGGTGACGTGTCTGGATTGTTCATTACCATTAATGCCACATCAAGATCCCTTTTAGAGAACCTTAGCCATCGAAGAGTCATTGATGTGACAGGATCAGTGTTGTTCATAGACTATCTTTCCTTCACGAAGTACAGTATATGGTATAGTACCTACCACATCACGTAGTCTTTCAACTTCTTCGGGTGTGGAGACTATGATATCTTTGCTGATAGGCATATCTTTGAGCAATATTAGCATCTCAATTGCGGCTTTGCGGTTGTCTGGAACATCATTTAGTATAACCAATAAATCAATATCACTTGATTCTGTAGCATCACCGCGTGCCTGAGAACCAAAGAGGAATATTCGAAGTGGTTGGAATTGTTCCACAATAAGATCAACCATGGTAGAAATGACATCAGCAGTTGTCATGAAATTTCATCCCCGCGGGTAACGACTCTTGTTGTGTTGTGATCTCTCTTGCCAGATGCAAAATCTCGGGCCATCTCTGAACCAGCATACCTAATACACTAATGTTCTTTACATTAGAAAGTGTTTCGGTCACTCGATTTCTCACAAATTTGAGGCTTTTACTAATTAGTGCATATATCGGATTGCTGTGATTACATAGATGGTTCCCCGATATTGATATTGTCTGTCTTTGATTATATCACTGAAGCAATTCTAATTATCCAGTTCCCACAGAACATGTTTTGATTAGAATATCTTAGTATCGGCTCTGCTAGAAATGTTGAGAGTTTACCAAAAGCCCCGTATTTGTGGAATAACTCAAGGGACTATACACAGTATAGTATGAGCTAGTTTCCACCAGGTCTCTGCTCTAGTGTTATGGTAAAGCTTGTAGTACGACCATCCCTCAAAACATCTAATATCATCTCATCACCAACTGACTTTGCCCTTTGAAGATATATGAGTATGTCATCTATCTTTCGCACATCCTGCCCATCTACTGAGAGAATTATATCACCGCCTACTGCATACTCTACACCTTCAAACTCTACCACATTATTTGAGCCCCTCAGTCCTGCTTTTGAGGCAGGACTGTCATCTACCACCTGTATTACCAAAAACCCCACAGTATCATCTAGATTCAAAACATTTGCAATATCAGGGTCGATGTCGCGTCCTGATATTCCAATCCATGGATGCTCGTATTTGCCATCTGCAATCAGGCTTGGTACTATCTTTGCAATAGTTTGTGATGGGACTGCAAACCCGACTCCGGTAAATTCACCTGTAACTGATTGTATTGCAGTATTAATGCCGACTATTTCTCCTCGCATGTTTAGTAATGGCCCTCCAGAATTACCGGGATTTATTGCAGCATCAGTCTGGACTATATCTGGAATTGAAAAGCCCAAGTCAGATGGAAGCAGTCTTCCAAGCTGACTTACTATTCCCGAAGTCATCGAACCTGATAGTCCAAACGGGTTACCAATTGCCGCTACTGGTTCTCCCACCTTGAGATTTGAAGAATCTCCCAGTAGTAATGGCTTTAGTGTATCACGGTCTGCATTTACCTTAATCACGCCAATGTCAGTATAGTTATCTAGTCCGATAATTTCTGCGTTGTATGAGCGCCCATCAAGGAATGTTACTATGATTTTTTGTGCATTTACGACTACATGTGCGTTTGTTATAATGTGACCTCTTTTGTCAAATACAAAACCAGAACCTACACCAGACCTATCTATAGTATCAAATCTCTGTACATTAACACTGACAACCCCGGGCTCTGATTTTTCAAATATCTCAATTAATGACATATTTTTTGTGTATGTTGAGACCTCGCCGACTATATTTGGATCATGCCCATTACTCACTATAATCTCAGGCTCTGGCACATCTGCTTGTGAGAATAAAAATACTGCAAAGATAATTCCCGTTATTGCGGCTCCTGTAATGCCACCAATCACTATACCAGAATTGCCCATGGGGATTTTCCATATCTTTTGGTTGTAAAAGGTTTGCGATGTTTTGAGTTTGCATAATTCTATTTTCAGGC
>JAPOPJ010000008.1 GCA_026712925.1 Nitrososphaerota archaeon | reverse complement strand
GAAGAAAATCACTATAGACAAGTTGGTAGTGTTAATGCAAACATTACAAATGATATCTATAATATGAAGTATATTCAAAATGCTGGTGAAGCAGACGCAGATTGGAAAATGTTTAAAGTCATATCTGATGGTATGTGGAAAATTACACACTCGCCAAAATATTTCTCAGACCAAAATCTGCGATACATTGAGGAGACACTTTTTTTCCTAGGTGGTAAGGTAAGAATCGGTGATGGTGATATACTAGAATATGCACCAATACTTGAAACAGGTAAGGTGTGGAGTAAATCAGATACACACCAAATAAGCGTGACTGGCATCACGTACAATTATGCATTTTTAGACTCGAAAATTAATGACAAGCTTTATGAAATACAATACAAATCTGATTCCACAACAGCAAAGTTTATCATATCACCTGATTTACCATTTCCAATATCTGCCACAGTGCCTGCTATAGTGCATACAGGCAAGTCCATATATCAGGATCCAAATATAGTAGCACCGTTCTGGTTCAGACTAACAAACTCTAACACGGGACTAGTTGACTCTATCAAGGAACCATACTCTAATCTTTTCTCTGATATATCGCCAAATCCAAATGATACTATTCCTACTTTAGAATTTGGCAATTCTGGGCAATATGCAGGGGATGGCAATTTATCAAACTCTGATGCTAATTTTGCTGTAGGTTCTATCGTAAATTCTAGAGTTAATTCTGCTGAAATGATTGATCTAAAAATTGACACATCAAATGATATGACAACTGATATGCCAACTGATATGTCAGATAACACATCAGGTGATACCTCAGATGATACATCAGGTGATATATCAGATGATACAACAAATGACACATCAGGTGATACACTAGATGATCATACATGGAATATTACTGATGAAATATCTAGTGCCATATCATTACTGCTTGAACTAGTTGACAGTGATACGTTAATTTCAATATTGCAAGGAGATACGATAAATGATGCAAAAAATTCCCCCACAGGAGATACATCAGAAAATTCTACAGTGAAAAATGATCAAAAAGCCCTAAATCTTACCATAACAACTGACATGAAAAAATACCTGCTAGGACAGACTGTAACGTTTAGTGGTCATATCACTAGATATGATGATGCCTTAGAAATAAGGCTGTATGATTCAAGCGGGCAACTCTTTGAGCATATCCCAATTGATACAAAATCTGGATTATACACAGCAGAGTATGTAGCAAAAAGCAACATAGGAACAATCACTGCAATAATACCATACAAAAATTATGATGTATCTACTGAATTTGAAGTTATCATACCTAGTGATGAGATAATTCTAGACGGGCGAGTCCATTCCATCATATTATCGTATGACCATCTAGAGATATTTGTAGAGCAGGGAATGCAGACCGATGCCATATTATTCATTCCAAAAAATGTGTTTGACTCTACACTGTATGATCAGGATGAGCCATTTACCATATTTGCAGATAATATCAGAATGTGGTCTGCTGTGGAACTAACAGGAATACATGGAAGGAGTATTTCACTTGCTTTACCCACACATTCACACATTATAGAGGTACATTCCGCAGGAAATACTGCACTGTGCAGTGGTACTGCTAGATGTATATCTGGAGTACTTCAAGGAGTAGATAATGATATTATAATAACTCTTAGTGATGATACTCTAGTACGTCCAGCACTGGTTTTTACTGAGTATGATAATGTAGGATATGATGATGTAGAGTATGTAGAATACCAAAATGACATTGATTTGATTTTGGATGTCTGTCCTGCTG
>JAPOPJ010000009.1 GCA_026712925.1 Nitrososphaerota archaeon | reverse complement strand
CGAATCATCAATGGCATGTGGCAAGTAGCAGGCGGGCATGGCACCATTACACCAAAAGATGCAGTGGCAGAAATGATATACTATCACAATGCAGGCTTGGTAGCATGGGATATGGCAGATATTTACGGCCCTGCTGAAGAATTTTTTGGGATATTTCGAGATGGACTTGATGAGGGGCAAAAAAAAAGAATCAGTTGCATTTACAAAATTTGTTCCAAGTCCAGGGCCTATGACTAGGAGTATTGTGAAATATCATATTGAAGAGTCAATCAAAAAGATGAAAGTAGAGTCAATTGATCTGCTACAGTTTCACTGGTGGGATTATAGAGATTTGTCATATATGGATGCGCTACATAACCTAGAAGCATTGCGTGATGATGGAAAGATAAAACACATTGCACTTACAAACTTTGACACTCTTAGAATGCAGGCAATTGTAGATGAAGGGATAAAAATAGAATCAAATCAAGTGCAATGCTCCATTTTAGATTCTAGACCACAAACAAAAATGTCGGCATTTTGTGAAAAATATGGAATTAAACTGCTAGCCTATGGAACTCTATTGGGAGGATTTCTCTCTGAAAGATATGTTGGAGCAAAACCAGAACTCCAAGAACTTGACACGCAGAGTCTGCAAAAATACAAAAACATGATCAAATACTGGGGCGGATGGTCACTATTTCAAGAGCTATTATCAGTGCTAAATGATATAGCAGAAAAACACAAATCCAGTATTGCAAATGTTGCAGCTAGATATACACTGAATAGCCCTGCTGTTGCGGCTATAATTATCGGAGCACGACTTGGAATTTCAGACCATCACTTGGAGAATTTAAAGACATTTTCTCTAAAACTTGATTCAGATGACTATACTAAAATCAAAGAGATAACTGACAGGGCAGATGACCTATACCAAATAATCGGGGACTGTGGTTCTGAATACAGGTAAGATTGGTATCAAGAGCGTGTTGTGTATGGTACCTGTAACATGCATCTTGTGATTTTATTAGATATGTGATTCTGAGACATGCCAGTCCATTCCCTTCGGGGGGATCATAACTGGATAATTCACAAGTGTCTATAATTGAGACATGTCAGTCTAGTCCTTGGGTACCTTGGGCAGATATCACCCAAACCCCTACAAAGTCAAAATATCTCACCATACCTCAAAATACCTCATACACATCAAAACTAGCTAGATTTTTATGTGGAATTTAAAAATTTTGTTCAAGATTTGTCGTCCCTAAAGGTTCTTAGCAAGGACAGTAAGAAAATATCAGTCGGTCTGAAAGACATCCCATTACAGTATGCAAACGCGCTCAGACGTGTTTGTCTGAATGGTATTCCAATATTTGCAATAGATACAGTGGATATAATCGAGAATACATCGGTATTTCCAGATGAAGGACTAGCGCACCGCCTAGGCCTGATCCCATTAAAGACAGATGTAGAAGGGTATAATGAACCGCATGCATGCAGTTGTGATGGCGAGGCTGGCTGTTCTAACTGCAAAGTCATGCTAGTACTAGACTCTGGTGATTCAGATGCCACAAGAACAATTCTTTCAAGCGAATTAACATCCGAAGACGAGTCCATAAAGCCAATATCAGACAATATTCCAATAGTGCAGCTCGCACCTGGCCAAAAGATCAAAGTTGAGTGCTATGCAAGGCTGGGAAGAGGTACAGAGCACGCAAAGTGGAACTCTTCAAACGTATCAACTTTAACTGATGCTGATGGGGAAAGTGATCGAGTTTTAACCATAGAATCCACAGGAGCATTACCTCCAGAACAAATCATCATAGCAGGAGTCGAAGAACTTAGTAGTAAGATTACAGAGTTCAAAGGCATGTTAGATTCAATTGATGAATAGCATTTACCATATTTGCCAGTTTTTACGCATTTTTACAGTATATTTGTCAATCTACCCCTGCTTCAAATAAAATGACTACTTTGAGACGCACTGTAGCAAAGACTGAAACAAGCACAGGTATTATATTTGGGTTTTAAATCGCAATATTCACATGACTAACCAAGTTGTTTTACGTATGGCAAAGGAGCTCAAAAAAGCATCGACTGAAAACGATGCTCCGATTTGGGCAAAATTAGCAGAATATGCATTAAAGCCATCATCGGCTAGACGTGACATCAACATATACAGAATTGGTCAACTTACAAAGGAAAACGATACGGTGGTCTTTCCCGGAAAAGTTCTAGGTGTGGGGGATATTCCACATAAAATTACGCTCTATTCATTCTCAATATCAAGCTCAGCCGCATCTAAGATACTAAAAAAAGGCGGCAACATCATAAACCATACAGAGATGGTCAGGCAAAATCCAACTGGAAAAGGAGTTGTATTACTTGGATAGTCAAAAAGACACAGTTTCAGAGGGTACAGTTTCAGAGGGTACAGTTTCAGAGGGTACAGTTTCAGAGGGTACAGTTTCAGAGGGTACAGTTTCAGAGGG
>JAPOPJ010000112.1 GCA_026712925.1 Nitrososphaerota archaeon | reverse complement strand
TACCATCATAACGACTCCAGTAAAAACTTGCGTTCTGTGGTGCTTGTCTAGTCAAACTTGCGTTTGTGTTCATACATATTATACAACGTGTGTATATATAACCTTTATGCGTTGTATAAACTTAGTATATTTATCCAAAAATATACTCATAATGGCAATTATGTACATACGTTTTATTCCTTTTTTGTTATTTTGACTTTGGATATTATGAATAGAATACAGCCGGGCAGTAATGGCTTATGAGACTAGATGTCATGGCCCGGCCTATGAACACAAACTTTCGTTTGTGGCTTGAATAGTATTATTATATAATAAATTCGCTTGTATGGGTATTATAATTAATGGTGTGGTTCTCAACCATGACAGAAACAAAAACAAAGAAAAAATTGAAACTTCAAAATGCACTATTGACTTTTACACGACTCCGGAGTGTTGAATTGCACAAAAAAGTAAAATACTTAGGTAGATCAAAAGTGCTCGCTTTTTCATGACAGGTGATCACTTTTTCCGTGAAAATATCAATCTAAGTGAACTATCTAAATCGAATTTTGGGCTTATTTACCCTCTCTGCACTCTCAAAAAGTAAAATAACATGCCTAA
Source organism: Nitrososphaerota archaeon (assembly GCA_026712925.1). Lineage (GTDB taxonomy): Archaea > Thermoproteota > Nitrososphaeria > Nitrososphaerales > Nitrosopumilaceae > JAPOPJ01. The sequence goes on along the minus strand of JAPOPJ010000112.1, from coordinate 1,659 downwards.
ATTGGCTCAAAACCTTTGTTCTTGATTCATGCGACATGGTATTTCAAAATATCGTGCCAGTGCATCTAATGTTATGACAACCATGTATCTCTAAAGCAATGTGGATATTGCCAGTGTATCCAGTCTTTCGTAATTTGGCCTTGACTCGTGTCAATGCAGTGTATGGAGTCTTTGCCGTGATTGTCTGCATGACCTGCAAGGCCTGCGGTTCGTGCCGATCACCTAACAAGATAACATACTTTGGCATAATATCACAATATCAGAATACGTATAATCCTATCACAAACCCAAAAATAGACAGAACTGTCGCAATAATTGACACGTCTAAATACCATTTTGCTAACTCTTCATCCCCTCTCTCTTTCCAAATATAATACAATATTACACCTGCAACAATATCAAACAAAAGAATCAAAATCATGTGAAGGTATGAAGGCCTTTCCATAGAGTCGTGTTTCAGGCCACACAACTTAAACCAACTGTTAGTTAGGTGTCCTGGTGTCTAAGAATCGATATGAATCTGCAGATTCGGCCAAGGCAGGGTTTGAAATACTTGTCTGCTATGGTGCTTCTTTTAGTATTGTGGTTTGCATTGCCCAAATAAGTGGCCGGTTAGCTATATCTAAAGAGTCAACAACTCCACAAACCTCAACTATATCATTATTAATTACTTTGGGGGCATTTTTTTCCATAGTTGAATCAACCGTGACTAATTTCGCACTTGAATACGAACCAAAGTTATCATGAATACTCCATGTACCTGAAGATCTAAACACACTAGCCTGACCATCAACACAGATTATTTTATCCTTGTAGTCAGCAGTGTTTCGTACAAGATCGTTATACGAATACTTTACCGCTTGCTCTTTTATGTTGTCTATTAGAATGTCTGTTTCCTGTGGAATGATTGTCTCTGATTCTGTTGATTCCATGCTTTGACTCTCTACAGGCTTTGAATCTGTTAGTTCTGGGTTTGTTTGTTGTTGTGTTTCTGTCAGTTCATCATACATTGAAACTGTTGTATAACTTGTAATTGCAACTACTACAATTGAAAAGACAACAAGAACAACTATAGCTATCATCAAAGGAGTTCTCATGTCAACTATACCATTTTATGAATTAATAAACTCTATTAATACACAACCTGTTTGAGATTCAACATGAATCTACTGATTCGGCCCGGGCCTGTTCCATTCACTAATAATCTAAAGTCCTAGATTTTGTGTCAAAACAGAACCGTCTATTATTGTGATATATGCATAGGCATTAGTGCCTTCAACTTGAACCAAATATCCGCCTGCATCTAGTTCAAATGAATAATCCCCGTTTGCATCAGTACTGGTTCTACTTGTATCTGTCTGATCAGTAAGATTAACTGCAATTACGGACCTGTTAGAAACACCTGATTCGCCTGCATCTAGGGTATCGTTATTGTTTGAGTCAGTGTAAACCTTGCCAGATACGCCTGTTTGTGTGGGCTCTGGGTCTGGATCTGGTTCTGGTGTCTGTGGATTATTCTCTAGTGTTGTTATTCTCGTATTGAGATTAGTTATTGTAGTTTCAAGACTGGAAAGCGTTGTTTGTATGTTAGTTAGCAGTGTTTCCAAGTTAGTCATTTTTGTATCAAGGCCAGTGATTCTTGTCTCAATATCAGTCACT
>JAPOPJ010000010.1 GCA_026712925.1 Nitrososphaerota archaeon | reverse complement strand
CGGGAGATGATATCAGTTCCTGCTGGGTTACTTCAGATGAGGATTATAAAGTTTATAGTGTACACATTTGCTGGTTCTTGTGTATGGGCTGCCGGGACAATTCTGGCAGGCTATTATTTTGGTGAGAGCCTCGGACTTGGAGCACATATCTAGATATGTGAAAATACACTGATGTACTTTTGCAGGAAGTGTGGTTTTGAGATAATTATTTACTCCAAGATTATCTACACATGTGAGGGGAAGAATGTATGTTGGTTTTATTTGGAGTAAATGGGAATAGTTACGATAAATGGGTAATGCTGAAAATGATGTGATAATATGCTCAAATCTGTCTTTGGCGAAATTCTTATATCAGCGTATGTGAAATCTGATTCATGTGGGCTTTGGTTGTAATAATGGGTCTTTTTGCAGTGGGTATGCTAGTTACAGTTCCATCCTCATCTGCACATATTGAGACAACCACTCTAGATGACAGTTTTAGTATGGAAAAGATTACAACTACTATGACCATACCTGAGAATAACACGCTACCTTGGGGACATGTGTATGGCTCTGTGAATAATCATGCAGATGGTTATCCGGTTATAATCCAAATTTACCAAGGGGATGATCCAGTTCACTTTGCACAAACTGAGGTAAATAATGATGGCACTTATGACTATCAATTCAGGGTTAGAAATGTGGTTGATAACCAGACAATCAATGTCTTTGAAGGTGACTATACAGTTATGATCTTCAAAGTAGTTCAAAATACACATGCTGACAGCTTGGCATAAAATCATTACTTTTAGATTTTCACTAGTGTTGAATTATTCAGCATTATACTTGATATGATGTGAATGATTTCTAATTTTGATATGATTCTGAGCAAATTCTAAATTTATGAGATTTAGCATGCATGATTATGATGGCACTATACGCGTAATAGATACCATACCATCATGTTACAAATAGAGTAAATTTGATATTGATGAGTAGTCATATCTACATCTCTGGCATATTAGGCAGGGCAACATATCTTGAATAGTGCAAAGTTATTATTCCAATTATACAAACTATACACATGCAGGCGTACATACTGCTCAACTGTGATAGCGGTACGGAAATCAGTCTGATTTCTGAACTCAAAGACATCCCAGAGGTATCTGAAATTAATGGTGTATGGGGAAAGTATGACATCTTTTTAAAAGTCTCCTCAAGTGAACCTGAAGGGATTGATAGGGTTGTGGCCACAATTAGAGCAAAAAGAGGCATCAAGCAAAGCTATACCATGCATGTGCTGTATGGTCAAGGCGGTAGCATTGATGAATAATGATGACATGTCCACATTCCACACCTTGGACGTTTTTTTATATTGACATGGTTGTTTGCATCGTGACTAAATTTCCTAGATTATACAACCAAATCATACCCTCAGGTCATACCACCAACATACAACCAAACCACATCATCAAATCACATCAAATGAAATTTGTCATTAATTATAGAGTCAGATGTAATCATGAAAAGAAATGATATAATGCTGAATCATTTCAGAGTGTGTATGGTCATAATTCTGGAGTGAATGCTCTATCAAATATGATATGTTACATGTGTGTGGTTTAGTTTTGACCGTCACTAACTTGAATGAATGCCAGATAGTGATCTGCATGTTGCATGTACATGGTACCCATAGAGCCTGCCGGGACAGGTTCCCCGTCAAATGTAAGTGTGGTGACAAATGCGTTTGTGTCTTTACCGTCAATATTTACCATCGTACTCATGATGTTGTTTCTTCTGAGTGCTATAAAGATTTTAAGAGTTAAAATTTATCGCACAACTCTATTTTTAGGTATAGCGACCAACTCTGTAAAGACAACCTCCTGCAGTGTTTGCAACAGATTAGTCTGGTCCAGCTCAGCCATGTATGGTGTATTATACCAGTGAGCAAATTCACAATGTGAATATCTAGCATTTTACTACTTTTGCCGCTTTTTTAAAGACTGCATTCCACTGATTTTGCGAGAGTCTCCCTGTTTGTGTGTTCTGCCTTGATGGATGGTATGATGTGATTATGGTGTATTTTCCACATGCAAAGACTTTGTTGTGTCCAAATTTTCCTGGTCTTGACTTTAAGAGTTTGCATACAGAATCATATGCAATTCTTCCAAGACACAAAACCACATGCGCATTTTTTAAAATCTTCATCTCTTGCTCTAGATAGTCAAGACATGTATCTATCTCATTTCTTGTGGGCTTGTTCTGGGGTGGTGCACATCTAACTGCTGCTGTGACATACGCATTATACAGTATCAGCCCATCAGTGTTTGATTGACTTGATGGCTGTGATGCAAATCCAGCACCATGCATTGCCTTTGCAAGCCAGTCTCCTGATGAATCTCCGGTAAACATCCTTCCTGTTCTATTGCCACCATGTGCAGCCGGTGCTAATCCTACAATTAACAACCTTGCCTTAACATCCCCAAATCCTGACAGCGGCTTTCCATAGTATTTTTCATATGCATGTCTCTTTACTTTGTTTTTTGCTACCTCTCTTATGTATGCGGCAAGCCTAGTGCACTTTGTACACTTTACTATCTCGGCATTTAATTTGTCAATTTTTCTCATAGACTTTGCACTCCTACATCTGTGTTATTTGCCAAAAAGTCACTGTCATTTTCATCACACATCACAGTATAACACATCATATCAGAACACATCACACTAATTCCATGTATTTCTGTATATATTAGAAATGTCTAAATCCACATTCATCATCATATTCTTTCATGGAACTGCCCCGTGGAATGAAGGATTTTGAGGAGACAGAAAGCACAGGCATTGAGCATGTGCGGTATCAGTTTAGGCGACTTTCAAACTTGTATGGATTTTCATATATGGACCCATCCCCATTGGAAATGCTCTCTGTTTTAGAGACAAAATCAGGACCAGGAATCCGAGACGAGATATATCATTTTAGAGATAAGGGGAACAGAGAAGTTGCACTCCGCTTTGATTTTACTGTAGGACTGACTAGATATGCAGCCTCGCAAAAATCAATGCGCCTGCCTGCAAAAATGTCTGCTTTTGGTGGTGTGTTCCGATACGATGAGCCGCAAAAAGGTAGGTACAGATACTTTCACCAGTGGGATTTGGAGATATATGGCAAGCCTGGACTAGAATCAGATGCTGAGATAATCGAGATCACATCTAGACTCTTTGATTCGTTACACCTCGAGGATATCACAATTGACCTAAGTCACAGAAATCTTGTGGAATCATACATTGGTGTGGTGTTTGATTCAGCAAAACCTCAGCTAATCTCAGATATGTTACGCGCAGTAGATAAAATTCAAAAAAAATCACGTAGTGAAATAATTGCAGAGTTTCAGGACAGATATGACTCTGACAAACTAGAAAAAATTCTAGACTTTTCACAGATAAAGGGAACCATACCTCAAGTGGAGCAGTCCTTTGATACATCACAGCTAGACTCGTGGAAATATCTAAAAGAACTAGTCAATTCACTGGGGAATCGTGGCGTGACAAATGTGAGGGTTAACTTTGGAATCGTGCGCGGACTTGACTATTACTCTGGCATGGTCTTTGAGGTGTTTGATAAAAACTCTACACTTGGTGCACTAGCTGGCGGTGGAAGGTATGATTCCCTGACTAGTGCGTTTGGAAGACAAGACATTGGAGCTGCCGGTGTAGCTGGAGGAGTAGAGCGGATTTTACTTACCATGCAGGAGCAAAACATTACACCAAAACATTTGCGGTACAGGGTTGCAGTTCTATACATAAATGAGAAAATGCTAAAGATTGCACTAGTTATAGCATCATTGTTACGCCTGAATGGCATTCCAACTGATGTAGATATTACAGGTAAAAAGTTTCAAAAACAGATGGCGCAGGCAAGCGATTCCCGTTTTTGTATAATAATAGGACCAAATGAAGTAAAGGATGGCATGGTTGTTCTAAAGGATATGCAAAGCGGGACAGAGGGAACAATCTCTATTGAGAAACTTACAGACGATCCAAACTCTATACTTAATTTAGAAAAGCTCTGGTGAGCATCATTATTTCTGGACCTGTAGTAAGTGAGCCTACCACTACACTGTTATTATTTGCCACTATACCTGAAGACACATACGGTATGCCGTTGTTTATGGTAGAGTGTTCAACATTTACTCCTAGAATATTTTCAAACAACCTCATGTCTTCTTCGTCTGTTTCAGGATGAACTGCAGCACCTTCGTTGTTTGCAGTCATGACTGCACCTGTTTGGTAAAATCCGGCAACTCTCTTCTGACATACTTTAACCCCTAGGACTTGTGATATGGTTTCACAGTCATCCTTTGATAGCCACGGGGATACGACAGCACCCATATCATTTGCACATATCACGTTTCCAAGTGCTGTATATTTTGAGTCTAGCACGCCTACCTCAAGCTTTGTCTCTTTTTTTAAAAATTCATACTCTGAGGAATATGCCGTCTTTGGGAGTAATATCCCGTGATTATTCATTACTGCTAGTGTCCCAATTAATCTAGTATTTGCAACTGATGTGAATAGTGCTTTAGATTTTAAATATTCTGAAATTTTATCTGCCTTTGATTTTGCAAAGCCCATGGGAAGTAGCACATAATCATCATTTGCCATTATGTATATGCCGATATTTGGCCCTCTATAGACATCATACTTGATTATATCCATGATACTGAAAATATCCATACAAACGATATGAACGTAAGGGAATGACATCATATCTCAGATTTTGTCATACTCTTGTCTAAAGGGATTTTACCCACAGACTGCATGATATCACAAATATCATAATGCCTCAGATTTTACCATATTCTTGTATGGTACAAACAGGATATGGTATTCTGAGGAACAAGTCAAAAGGCCATAATCTGACTGAATCAGGAATGAATGAGTATGCGACAAATTTTACTCTAGATTTAAATAACATACTATCGAATTTTGCATCATGCCTATAGCGGAGAATTTCCCCGAGGGACTAAAGCCTGTTGGAAAGATTACAATATCTGATGGCGAGCATTTTCACTGGGTGTGGGGTCCGGGTAAAAAATTAAACATGGATGGATCTACTGCCGAGGTTTTTGCAGATGATGATGTAAAGGCAGCATATGCTACCCGGGGAGAAGAGCACGTACCACTAGGTGTTAGTGGGACTATGGTTGCAGTTGACTGGGACTCTTGTGTTGCAGACGGTGCATGCATTGAGGCATGCCCTGTACAGGTATTTCAGTGGTATAGGACCGAAAAAGACATTCCAGCTGCACAGGCACTCAATGAGACCTTTGATGGCACGGGAAGTTCAGAAAAAGAGAACCGCAAAGATCATACAGACAAGGCTGATCCAATAAGAGAGCATGACTGTATATGGTGTATGGCATGTGTCTCTGTCTGTCCAACACAGGCAATCAAGGTGGATCAGTCAAACGTAGAAGCACACGAAAAAGCATCACTATAGCATTCTAGTCTCAAATCATGAATCCTTATGTGATGGTGATATAACATGCCTCATGATGGAGCCTGATTATATTGTATGGTGTGTGGCTTTATTTAGTCGCAACTAATTTTATCTAGCTTTAAATAATATTTCAACTCTCACTGATTCATGGCAGAATTAGTCATACCCGAAGATTTCTGTGTGGATAAGGATCCTAAAGGAAAGACTTCTCACGGCGATGGTGAAAACTTTCACTGGATATGGGGCGACGGAAGTTCCGAAGGCGCAGCATTTTCCAACGACGACGTAAAGGCCGCATATGAGGAGCGTGGCGAAGACCAAGTTCCTCTAGGTATTCATGGTACAACTGTTGCAGTTGACTGGGATTCCTGTGTAGCTGCAGGTTCTTGCATGAGCGTATGCCCGGTGCAGACGTTTCAGTGGTATAGGACCGAGAAGGACATTCCAGCTAAAGACGCTTTAGGTGAAACCTTTGAAGGCACGGGAAACACTGAACAAGACGAGAGACTAGACTATACTGACAAGTCTCAACCAATCAGGGAGCACGATTGTACTGTATGCATGGCATGCCAGGAAATTTGTCCTGAAGGCGCAATTCGAATCGAATCAGCCAATCAGGAATGGCATGAAAAAGCAGCTGGTACATACGTTATAATGCCCTCTAGTTCAGAAAACCCACACGCACACGATTAAAGAATTTAATTTCTTTTTTCATTCTTTTTCATACACTCAACAAATTTTAACTGCTATATTCTATGATATTTTGCAGAGGTCGCCTAGCTCGGTAGGGCGCGGGCCTTGAGAGCCTGTGTGCGCAAGCATACGGGGGTTCAAATCCCCCTCTCTGCGCTAAATCTTTTGGTAGTTGTGTCGGGGTTTTTTGCAGTCAGAATATCCCATGTGAATATTCTCTGTGAATATTCTCTGTGAATATTCTCTGAATATTACATGTGTTGAGTGAATCATCTGACTCTGACACATCCTACTACACATCCTGCCAAAGAACAGAAATGCTGTTTTGATGCAGCTGGTATTTGTAGATGTATCATACAGACATATCACAAACACATCATACAAACATACCATACAAACATACCATACAAACACATCATACAAACATACCACACATGATATGATTGTAAGAATAAATGAAATGCTTGTTGTGGTATTGTGAGTTTTCATATCATACGAGTTTCATATTATGTGATGATTATTTTGTATGCGTTTTATTATTCCTATCATACTATGATGTGTAACATCTGTCTGTTGTATGTACTCTGGTTAGTTTTGTTTTTAGATATGATTTTGCACAAAGTCATACTTTTTACTGCTTAGGCAGAAGATGGACCTGAGTACATACCGTCTGTTAGTTTGTATACGGCACTTGATCCAAAGTTTGTTGACATGTCCAACTCGATGTTGAGACTGCTAGTGGGATCTGGATGGAAGCTCCAGCTGCGGTATTGTGCCATGTATCTGAAAAACCCTGCCATGATTACATATATGATGTCCTCTACTGGATATTCTGCAATTGGATGGTATAGTACAGTACTGCTTGGTGTATCGTAAAATGCATATGCGAGGGGATAATCTTGAATTTTGCCACTTGATTTGGGTGGCGGTATGCCATAGTTATCTGCTAAAAGTCCGCATGCCTCGTCATATTTGCCATTTTCTACAAGTTTTGCACATTTTTTGACCAAATTGACATCCAATGCGGCCGGTTCTGGATCCAACGAGCTTTTCCTGATACGTAATGTCTGTTCCCTTACCTGCTCTACATATCCTGGATCAGATTCACGATAATCCTGTGTTATATCATCAGAATGCAGTGGGATTATGTTTTTCGGACCAATCTGATTGCGTCTTATCAGTTCGTCGGCTTCGGTTCGACAACATGCAACAAAATCTTTCCAGCTTTTTTGCTTGTAGGGGAGCTTTAGGCCATCCCATTGCAATACTAAACATGATTCTGATTTTACGTATTTTTTTCCAATATTACCCATGCGTAATTCTACATATGTCTCTTCTGTAACCCAACCCTGTCTTACAAAACCCCTTATCCACATTGCAATATGCTCAATCTCGCTTTCTGTGATTGGTCCGCCATCATATAACCATGTCATGGTATAGTCTGTATTTATGGTTTCTCCAAACATTTTGCGTATTTCAAGCTTAGATTCTGAACTGCGAAGATCTGCTATTAGGCTTACGCCTAATACGTGACCAGTTGGTTCTATATAGGCAATTACATACTTTAGTTTTTTTGCCATGTGGTATTGTATGGTGTTTGCTTTTTACGTTTTTTGGTTGTATAGTTATTCACCAAATTAGGAGCTTGGATGGTCAAAAGTTATCAGAGTTTACCGTATCTGTAATACCAAACAATGCAAGTATGACTAGTTACTACACAGCAAAGCACATTTTGAAGATGCTAAATAATCCAAAAACGCCTTAAATTTGCCATCAGAGACGAACATGTCTAGAACAAGTCTTCAAAATAGCAAAAGCTCCGAATTTGGCGAAAAACCTACCATAGTTCAGATTTTAATACTATAACAGAATATTATTAATCGCTATGGGTGATAATGAAGCATTGGAAATCAAGAAAATATTACAAGATGAAAACGAGCTGCATAAATTCATAATTTTATTGGTCAATGCTAATGACGAGCCTATTAATGGTAAATTGAAACTTCAAAAAATGATGTTTCTCCTCTCAGACAAACTCGAAGCGGTCAAAGAGAAGAGCTGTTATGATGCGGATAATTATGGTCCGCACAGCGAAATTCTAGACAAAGAGGCACAATACTTGAAACAAATTGGCGTACTTACTAGCAGTATGGGAAAAATTGCCCTGACTGGAACGGGTAAAAAGATAGCACAGGAATTGTATATGAATGAGGATGACAAGTTACTCAAAGTCCTAAATAATTACAAAAGTTTTTTGAATGATATGACCCAAAACGAACTGCTTACCTTCATTTATTCTGCATATCCTGATATGACTAAGAAATCTGTTGAATATGAAAACCTGAAACCACACATGGAAAAACACGTCATGTCATTACTCAAAAAGCATAAAATCAGCGCCCAGCGTGCAGGCGGATTACTAAATATACCACAATACACTGTAATTAAAAAAATGAACGCCATGAACATGATTACCCTGAGATAAATTTTGAAAATATTAGATTCTAGTGTCATGATTGCAATATCTAATGAGATTAAATGTCCTGAGTTGATAGAGAAGATTGGACTATTGGGACATGTTCTGGCCATCCCATCATATATTGTAAAGTATGAACTAATTGATAAAAATACCAGCAAAATTACAGAAATGTATGTGCAGAGTGGTAAAATCCAGATTTTAAATGAAAATACAGCCGAAGAGATCTTGGAATTTTGGAAGGATTTTCCACAGTTGGATATAGGGGAATGTTACTCAATGCTTGCATATCAGAAATTGCGAGATGCTGGAGAAAGGGTTTATTGTATTCTAGATGATCACAAGGCAAGGAAAATTGCCAAAGAATTGGGAATCAAATTTACAGGATTGATCGGACTATTACTTATGATGAAGCAAAAAGATATGATGAGCAGTTATGAGTTTGACAAAGTTGTAAAGTTGTTAAAGGATTCAAATTTCAGATTTTCAGCCGATGTTGTTATGTAGATTGATTGCTAACTAGATTCTTCAAACTCGGCGCT